>JBCCBY010000132.1:0-8206 GCA_039033795.1 Pseudomonadota bacterium
CGTGATATGCGAGGACTAAATGAAAGGGCTAAACTGCAGTCTGAAGACTTAGCGAAATCAGCAGAACAAAACGAGCAGGTTGCAAAAGAAGCTCTTGACGGCATCCGCCAAGCGGCTGCCGAAGCTGGTGTGACTAAGCAAGCTAGTTTCTTTAAGGAATCTGCTGATCGCTACGAGGAAACTGCGTCCCACTGGCGAAATGGTATTTGGGTGACGTCATCGCTATTAGTAATTTACTTGGGCGGCTTTCATTTCATACCTTTGCCAGAGGATGATCGTAATTTGATCATTATGCAGTATTTTTCTACGAAATATCTAATATTCCTTGTGCTGGTATTGTTAGCTTTTATCTGTGTTCGAAATTTCTCATCAAATAGGCACAATGCTGTTGTAGATCGGCACCGACAACACGCTCTCCAGACATTCAAGGCATTGGTTGAAGCAGGCAACAATGAAAGCTCTCAAGACATTGTCCTCTCTCATGCTGCGTCTTGTATCTTCTCTCCTCAAGAAACGGGCTTCGCTCGTCAACAGAATGGCTCTACAGGAGCTATGAATGTATCTGCTATTGATTTTGCACGGCGTTCGATGGGTGACGTTCCATCTTAGTACAGCGCAAATTAGGCCCCGTCATCCTGGAAGCCCGAAGGGCTATCCGGGACCCATGGCCGGTTCATTCATTCTGCGCAGGCTCGAACGCACTCCTTCTGCCATGGGTCCCGGCTCTCCGCTTCGCTTCGGCCGGGATGACGGCCCAGAGGGCCAAAGCTTTCGCTCTATGCTCGCCACGGCCCCGACCGTGGTCTCCATCTCTTAAAAATCGTCTTTGCTCTGAGGAGCAGGGGTTGGGTTCCACGGTCTCGGGCTTGCGCCTTCGCCGTGGAGAGCGTCTGTTGATGAGGCTTGACGGGGCAAGAACAGAATGCGAACATCGGGCATGGCTCGGTTTGACCTCATCGCCACCTATATGCTCGTGAACCGCAAGAATGGGGCGCTTTATACGGGCGTGTCGTCAGACCTCCTCACACGGATGAGCCGGCATAAGGCGGGCGCGGGTGCGCGGTTTCCGGCGAGGTATGGCTGCACCAAGCTCGTCTGGTTTGGGCGTCACGCCACGATCAGCGGCGCTGTGCATCGCGAGATACCCATCAAATCCTGGCCAAGGCGCTGGAAGGTGGACCTGATCGAAAAGACCAACCGGCGTTGGGATGACCTCAGTGCTGAGATCATGCTCGGCTGACCTGTCCCGGGTCTTGCTGGCGCGCGCCCGGGATGACGGAAGCGTCGATGTCCGCTAGCTCCCGCGCAAAAGGAGACCCACCATGCCCTATTATCACGTCATTGGCCGCGACCACCCGGGGGAGCCAGAACGGCGCCTGGCCGCGCGGGAGGCGCATCTTGCGATGGCGGAGCAGCTCAAGGCAGAAGGCACCATGCTCCTCGGCGGCGCTCTTCTTGACACGGACGGAAACATGTTTGGCTCCATGTTGGTCATCCGTGCCGACAACCGTGAGGCCCTCGATCACATCCTCGCCGCTGACCCTTATATCAAAGAAGGCGTCTTTCAAGATATGGAGATCACGGAGTACCGCCCCGCGCCATTTTTCACCTGATCACGCCTTAAGGCGCTCCCGCATTGACAGGCCCAGACCCGTTCCTTAGGCCAGAGCCTTTGCCATTTTGTGCGATTAATGGACCGCCATGCGTCGATTTATTTTAGGATTGGGTGCCCAAAAGGCGGGCACAACCTGGCTCTATAAGCAGCTGACATCGCAACCTCATTTTGCCGAGCCCGCCACAAAAGAGATGCACATCTTTGATGCCATCCATTTGAGCCCGCCGTTGCCGTTCAAAAAGCTCATTGGCCAACGCCTCGCCAAAGCGATCATCGAGCATCCCAAAGACTATTTGGATCAGTTCATTACACGACGTTTTCATATGCTTCTCGATGTTTCTCAATATTATCAATACTTTGATGAACTCATTGAGCAGGAAAACGGTTTTTCTGCTGATATCACCCCAACCTATTCGGGCCTACCAGACAATGTTCTGGGAGCGATCAAAACCAATTTTAAAGCGCGCGGTATTCGTACGCAGGTGGTCTTTTTGATGCGCGAACCTGTCACGCGGGTGGAAAGCGCAGTCAAAATGCATATGCGTGATACGAAGAAGCTCAAGAAAACGTCAGTGAAGGAAATGTCGGAACGCCTCAAGATTTCTTGTGGAGGGTCACGGGACCGCATACGCTCCTCTTACAGAGAAACGGTCAATCGTATTCGATCCCAATTCGATGAAGAGGACATCTTTATCGGTTTTTATGAAACCTTGTTTGAAGCCGTTGAACAGCAGCGGCTCTCATCCGTTCTGGGTCTGGATCCCACGCGATTCGATGCGGAGACCAAAGAGAACAGCACCGACAAGCAGTTTCGTTACCCAAGCGCTTTTCTCCAGGAGCTCAAAGCGCATTATGAAGACGAGTATCAAATGGCGGTCGAAGAGTTTGGTCTCGACCCGTCCGTTTGGGACCGTCAGCTTGAGAAAATCTCGAAGTGATCGCTCAGCGCATTATCCCATCGAAATCGGATTCATGTTCTGGGTGAAGCGTTTGCGGTCCATCGCCCAAATGATCCAGGTAAAGAGGCAAAGGCCAAGAAACCCCAGGAGATTGACCCCGAGGGCGACCTCGCCGGGGATGGGACCCAGCGCCAGGTTGTCAAAATTCACTGTGTCGTCACCCGGCGCTTCATGGGCGAAGACCTTACCCAGAAGCGCCAACGTCTGTACACCAAATATCCAAAGATAGTTTCGACGCAGACGGCGGCCGAGGGCCCGACTGAATTGAATATGGTGCTCTGGCCGCTCGTAGTCCTCAGCCAATCGATCTTGCCACTGAAGATTTTCCACTGGCCGTTGATGGAGCATAGGCGCATAAAAATGGATCTCAAGCCAACGTGCGCGGGCGCGCCATACGTTGAAGTACCGGTAGCGCCGCGCCTCGAGGTACAAAAAGACGCCAATGAGAAAAGCGACAAGAAAAAGTGGCAGTGCTGACGCATCCGGCGATTGATAGGAGATGGTCAGGGCAAGCCCTAGACTGACGACCGACCAATTGGTGGTCGCATCAAGCCGGGTGCGCCATATTGTCGATCGATAGACCTCCCCCCGGTAAAGGTGGGCAAGCGCACCGAGCTCTGGTCCTGTGAAAGGTCTTAGTCGTTCGCGGTCCGGGTCGTCTTCGCCGTCCATGCCGGCTTCTCCTTACACTTCAGGAGAGTTCGAGCACGGAAAGCTCAAGAAAAGAGAAAGCCGCCGTTAGTAAGCCAAGAGCCCTTGGCGCAGGGCCTCTTGAAAGGCATCTCCTGTGCGGAACTCTCCATTGTCCGCATAATACGTGTTCCCTGATGTGGGATCGAGGAACCAGTGCCGCCCCGTCTGGGGTTCAAACCGCGCCAACGCATCGACCCACTGGCCGTCGACAAAGCAATCCCTCTCCTCACGTTCACCTTCCGTGCAGCCGGTGAACCCAGGCCCCTTGCTCGCTGGTGGTGTGGCGGGTGTGTCGAAATTCGGCGACGCGGGAAAACCCGGTCGTGGTCTTGCGGGGGAGGCAGGCATTGCGGGTCGCGTGCTGGTCTTGATCGCAACGCTGTCACTGTTGAGCGACGCAGGACGCCACCCACTTGCGCTTAACTGGTCCTGCTCAACATGATCTTGGTTCCAACCCGCAAGGTTGGTGGCGCATGCGGTAAGTGCCAGCGACGACAGCACCGACAACAAGATGATCCGCATGGTTACCTCGCACATTGCTGAGCTTCGTTCGCTCATACCGCCACTCGTTGCAAAGCGCGAGCCGCGCTAGGCAATGATATCAGGAAAAAGCGCGTCCCGAAGTTTTTCAACCTGGTCCTTGAGCGCAAGCTTCCGTTTCTTCATGCGCCCGATGGTTAACCGATCATAGGGCATCCGCTCTTCCATCGTCGCAATCGCTTGGTCGAGGTCTCGGTGCTCTTGTTCCAATTGGCGAATTTTAAGCTCGAGACCCTCGTCATTGGCCCCTGATGACCTGGTGTCAGCTGATCTCGCACTTTTTCCGTCGATCACGTAAAGGTGCGGTTTGTCCTCATCGCTCATGGACCATGATCCTTCGCTAACGTCAGGATAGTTCGAAAGAGCGTGCCATCGCTCCCGGTGGTGTTCTCATCGTCGATCCCCGGTGCGATGTCCATGTGCTGAGCTGCTAGCATGAACAGGTGCGCGGCGCGTTGTTCCATGGACGGGTTGGTGGTGGTGTCGGCGCGTTGCACCGGCGTTTTTTCCTCAAGCGCGTTCAGCACCAATTTCTCAGCGCGAAGCTCAAGGGCCAACACATCCTTGCGAAGGGATGCGATCTCATCAGCCGAGCTGACCTCTCGGCATGACGTCAGATAGCGACGAACTTGGCGCAAGGGGCGCACCGCCTGTTCAGTCAACGCATTAACGGACGCGAGGATCTGAGGAACGTCTTTGTCGGCCATGATGATGCCCTCTCGGCCGCACCATAGACACCACAGGATGACGTTCACATCAGCGCCGTGGCGGTCCTGTAAGGCCAAAAGTCTCTGCTGCACGCCATCGAGTGCATAGACCGCAACTGCGTAATCCCAGAGCTTCATCCGCTCAGCGTCGCCCTTTCGTCAGATCTTCACCCCACCTTTTTGTGCCTGGAGCTTGAAGCCCAAAAAGATCCAACACACGGCCAACGGATTGATCGACCATCTCCTCAATCGTTGTGGGTTCTGTATAAAAGGCAGGAAGCGGCGGCGCGATCACCGCGCCCATTTCACTGAGCGCAGTCATGGTCCGAAGGTGACCGAGATGAAAAGGTGTTTCTCGGACCATCAATGCGAGCATGCGACGCTCTTTTAGACAAACATCGGCCGCACGACTGAGAAGCGTCGATGTGACGCCAGTGGCGATCTCTGACATGCTCCGCACCGAGCACGGAACAACCACCATGCCTAAGGTCGCAAAACTACCCGATGCGATCGGTGCACCGACGTCCTGAATTCCATAGACGTGATCGGCGCCCGCAAAGTTGACATTCTCACCCATCTCATAGGCAAGCGTCATCTTCGCAGCGCGCGACACCACCACATGGGTTTCCGCACCCGCTTCCTTGGCTTTGACCAGAAGACGATCCGCATAAACCATTCCCGACGCGCCGCTGACACCAACGACCAGTCTTGGGGCTGTCATAGGCAACACTTTCTCTTTCTTGGTAACATTCCGGTGTGATGAGTTCTCACTGGTAAGATAGGACCCATCTGATTTTTCTCAAAAAAACCGAAATGCCCTCGTTTACGAAATTCACATACCCACAATTTGCTGGGAAATGTCCGTGACACGAGGCCCATAGCAGTGCTTCGTTTTCCTCCCCCCGCTTTGATTCTGCGGGGCGCTGAAAGGAGACATGAATGACCATTCAAGCTCGTTTAGACACCCTTGTTGAGCGCCACGAGGCTCTCGAAGCTGCCCTTCAGGAAGAACGAAGTTACGCAGCGTTCGACGAGCAAAAAATCAGCGAGATTAAACGGCAGAAACTGGCCATTAAAGATGAGATGCTGACCCTTCAATCCGCGACCTTGCACAGTTAGACGATATCTTCCTTGATGCGCCCCGGCCCCGCTCGGGGCGCTGTCTTTTCGGGCTAGAGTGAGAGCGGGGATCCTTCATGGGACGTTCGATTATCGTGACCGGTGCCGCTGGAACACTCGGCAGATCCGTCGCCCTTCGGTTCTCAAAATCCTCGGACAAATTGCTTTTGACTGATCCCGACCGTGAGGCAGGACAAGCGGTGCGCGACGAAGTCATTGGCCGGGGATGCGACGCGGCCTTTATCCAAGCGGACCTTCACGAAGCCTTGGATGTGCACAATGTGATGGCTGAGGCCCTTGATAGCTTCGGCGCGGTGAATGTGCTCGCTCATTGTTCAGCTTTCTATCACGAAGCGCCGTTTCTTGAGAGCACCGAAAACCAGTTCGATGATGTGATGGACCGCAACGTCCGGGCTGCATTTTTGATCAACAAAGCCGTGGCGCGGCAGATCATGAAGCAGGCTGGTGAGACCAGTGATGGCGGTGTTGATACCGCGATCTCGGGCGCAATCGTGAATGTTGTCTCGAACGATGCCGTGACGGCCAACGCTGACGACGCGCTGTTTGCGGCCAGCCAGGGCGCGGTTGTTCAACTGACCAAGGCGGTGGCGATGACGCTGTCGCCCTATGGTGTGAGGGCGAACGCGGTAGGGATCGGCGGGGTGAAGGAGCTCTTTGATCAGCGTGCCGTGACCACAGCGGAACAGCGCAAGGCGGCCATTGAACAGACTCCCATGGGGCGCCGCGGTGAGCCCAAGGAGGTTGCCAACGCCGTCCACTTTCTTTGCGGTGAAGAAGCGTCTTTCATCACCGGGCAAGTGTTGTTCGTTGACGGCGGGCAGTTGGCGCTTTCGAAGTCGGTGTCCTCGGAGGAGAGCGACGCTTGAACTGGGCGGATTTCCTGGCAAGGAACATTGAGCGACGCGGCGTATGGGCGTGCGGGGCAGCATGATAGGGACAAGCATGACTTTGACACGGAGCAAGTTGTGGAGAGCGGCTTGGCTTGTGGTTTTTGCGGCGCTCGTGGGCTGCACGTACAACCCAGAACTGGGCCGAAGCCAGCTGATTTTCACCGGTGAGGCCAGCATGGCGCAGGCCGCGACAACGACTTGGACCCAGCTTAAACAAACGCAGAAGGTGTCGCGCGATCCTGCCTACACAACACGGCTCAACAGGGTGTCGCAAAAGATCTTGATTGCCGCCGGCCAGAATCCCTCGCAGTGGGAGTACCTGGTCTTTGAAAGTGATGACCTCAACGCCTTTGCGCTTCCGGGCAACAGGATCGGATTTTTCACCGGCATTATGGACATCATGGCCAATGATGCGCAGCTCGCGGCGGTGGTGGGCCATGAGGTGGCGCATGTTCTCTACCGGCACTCCGCTGAGCGTTATAGCCAGAACGTTTTGGCCTCTGTGGGTGTCATCGGTGCGACCGTCGCGCTTGGTGCTGGTTGTTCGAGCAATGACACAGCTTGTCAGGATCGCAGCGCGACGGCGGGTCAGGCCCTTGGAACGGGCGCGCTTTTCGGTGCGATCCTCCCCTACAGCCGGAAGCACGAGCTTGAAGCCGATGTCGGTGGACTGCGTTATATGCAGCGGGCGGGTTATGATGTTTGCGAAGCGATCACCTTCTGGGAACGCATGACACGCGCAACGGCGGGTCAGCCGCGTCCGGCGGAGTTTGCCTCCACCCACCCCGCCTCGCAGACGCGAATCAACACCTTACGGAACGAAGCTGCGCGTTTGGGTCGACGCTGTTAAGCAAAGCTGGCCTTGCTCTGAAAAAGGGGTGACGCGCCTCTTCGCATCGCTTATGAGCCTCGCTCTGGCGAACCCCAGGCGATGCCGCCTTAGCTCAGTAGGTTAGAGCGCTTGATTGTGGATCAAGAGGTCCCCCGTTCGAACCGGGGAGGCGGTACCATCCTTGTTAGAGCGCCAAATGCCGTTCGACGGTGCGATTGAAGACATTGAGTGCGCCTTCGAACCGTCCAAAGAGCATATTGGTGTTGGCGCCAGAGGCGGCGGTGGCTTGAATACTCTCACCAATCACGAAGTCTTCGTCCAAGGTGCGCGTTGTGATCGCGTGGTTGCGTTGCCACCTTTCCTTATCATCAGTCGGCGGCGCAAGAGTTGTGATCTGCAGATCGGTGGAGACCGCGTTCAATGGGTTTGACCGGATCCAGACGACATGGTCCTGCTGCACCAAAAGCTGCGAACTGGGAAAGAGGGTATAAAGAATATTGGCGTGATCGCGCAGTCGCCAGCTGTCACGATCGTCCCGATCTATTTGTGTCAGGCTGATGCGAGGAAGGACCGACCGCATATTGTCCCCATAGGTCCGATAACTTGAGAGATTGTCCTCAAAATAAGGCCCGATCGTCGAGCGGTGTGCCACCTTGAAATGGTAGGCTTCAATGCCGCCTTCCACCAGGATCTTCCAATTGGCTCTGCGCGTGTTTGTTTCTTGAAGGGCGACGTCAAGGTCGCTCATCTCCAGCGCGTTCAACTCATCCGCCAGCGGTGCAAAATGATGGTCGAGGTCCAGTTGAGCACCAGCCTCCGGCATGACCCAG
>JBCCBY010000133.1:0-8156 GCA_039033795.1 Pseudomonadota bacterium
CGGATCACCCTGTCGACCAGAGCGTCCGCGCAATTGGTTATCGATCCGGCGGCTTTCATGACGCTCAGTACCTAGAACGAAGAGACCACCAGCTTCGAGCGCAACGTCTTTTTGCTCCTTGACCTTCGCTTCAATCTCAGCGCGTTTGGTGTTGATCGTATCAGCATCATCATCGTCGGATAGGTGCTGAACAATCTCCATATCCACCGAGCCGCCCAGCTGAATATCTTTGCCGCGGCCCGCCATGTTGGTGGCAATGGTCACAGCACCGGGAACACCAGCTGATGCAACGATCTCGGCTTCTTGTTCATGGAAGCGGGCATTCAAAACGTTATGCGGCACCGGGATCGGTTTGCGCGCCATGGCCTCGATGTCCGTTGCCATCGTGGTGAGACGCTCGCGTTCCTCAACCTGTTTCTCCTTCAACTCGCCAGCCCGTTTGGTGAGGTCGGCAGCGACTTCTTTCCAAAACTTTTTGTCGCTGAGGAGGGAAGAGAGGTATTCGGACTTTTCGATCGATACGGTGCCGACAAGAACCGGCTGACCTTTGAGGTGACACTCAGCAATTTGGATCGCAATGGCCCGATATTTCTCGCGCGCGGACATATAGAGCTCATCGTCAAAGTCATCGCGAGCGATCGGCCGGTTGGTCGGGATCTCGGACACAGAAAGGCTGTAGATATCTTGGAACTCGCCTTCTTCGGTGATGGCCGTGCCGGTCATGCCGGAGAGTTTTTCGTAGAGACGGAAGTAGTTTTGGAAGGTGATCGAGGCGAGGGTCACGTTTTCTGGCTTGATCTCGGCGCCCTCCTTGGCCTCAACGGCCTGGTGCAAACCGTCGGACCAGCGTCGACCATCCATCATGCGGCCAGTGAACTCGTCGATGATCACAACCTTGTTGTCTTTGACGATATAGTCCTTGTCCCGCGCAAACATTTTATGGGCACGCAGAGCATTTTGGATATGGTGCACAACGGTGACGTTTTCCGCCTCATAAAGGCTTTCGCCTTTGAGAAGGTCCATCTCACGCAAGAGGTCTTCGACGCGCTCATTCCCCTCATCGGTCAGGGTAACGAGCTTTTTCTTCTCATCAATCTCATAGCAATCGTCATCGAGTTGCGGCATCAGCTTGTCGATCGCCACGTAGAGATCGGATTTGTCTTCTGTCGGTCCACTGATGATCAGCGGTGTGCGTGCTTCGTCGATCAGGATCGAGTCCACCTCGTCGATAATCGCGTAAGAGTGGCCGCGCTGCACCATCTCTTCTTTGGACTGCTTCATGTTATCGCGAAGATAATCAAAGCCGAGCTCATTGTTCGTGCCATAGGTGATATCGCAGGCGTAAGCCGCCCGGCGCGATGCATCATCCATGTTGCTGATGATCACGCCCGTGGTCATGCCTAGTTTTTCGTAGACCTTGCCCATCCATTCCGCATCGCGCGCGGCGAGGTAATCGTTCACCGTCACGATATGGACGCCTTGGCCTGTGAGGGCGTTCAAAAAGGCGGGAAGGGTTGCAACCAGCGTTTTGCCTTCGCCGGTTTTCATCTCGGCGATGTTGCCGCCGTTCATCACCATGCCGCCGACGAACTGGACGTCATAAGGCCGAAGGCCGATGGCGCGATCAGCGGCTTCGCGGACAAGCGCGAAGGCTTCGTCGAGCAGCTGATCCAGGGTTTCGCCGTCCTGGTAGCGGTCCTTCAATTCATTGGTCTTCGCAACGATGCCATCGTCGCTGAGCGCTGCCATCTCGTCGGCCAGCTCGCCAATTTTTTTGGCGCGCTTGGTCATCGGTTTCAGTCGGCGCTCATTGGCCGAACCGAAGAGGCGTTGCGCGAGGGATACTTTAGCCATCAACCTGCCTTTTGAATCATGTGCTGTCAGCGAGCCCGAGCCGCGCAGCATGCCCGCTTATTTCCTAAGATCCGGCGAGCGTTCCGCAGATAGGTAGGAGCCCCCGCCGGTGTCAAATTTTGCGTGTTGGCACCACCTTCGCATCACAAGATTCGTCAATTCGTTTGCAAGTCGTTAAGGGCATCTTAACTGACTCTCAGAGCTTGTTGGGTGAATTTGTGCAAGGCATTGTAAATCATAAAACTTCGTCAGCCGATGCGCGTCGAGGCTTTCGTTTCACCGCGATGATCTTGTCGCGCGCCGCACAGGAACTCCATGGCTCCACCATGCTGCGGGCAATCTTTTGTGCCGCTTTGTTAACCGCGACGTCGCTTGAGACGATCCGTCTCGGTGTTGTGCGGCCGCCGCAACTTTTGGCATCGGCGACCGAAAACTTTGATCCTGTGGTCGCCTCGATCGGTGACCAGGTGCTGCGGGTGTCGGATGCGTATGCCCATGCTGCCTTCACCGGTGAGCCGGCGGCGGATGCGCGCGATGTTGGCGAGCTTTTGACGTCCGGGACGGTCGATGCTGCAGCCAATCAGGTGGCACTCGCCCAAGCAGCACGCACGGAGGGGATCGACAACGCGCTTGAGATCCGCGCTGCGCTTGCATTGGCTGAGCGTCAAATCCTTGCCGAGGCCTATCTCGACCAGGTCACGCGCGCAGCGATCAGTGAGCAAGCCATTCATGCTCGCTATAAGGCGGAACAGGAGGCGCTCGCCGCCAACGCTGTGATGCGGGTGTCCCACATCGTTGTCCCAAGCCGGGATCAGGCGCATTCACTGGCGTCACAACTGCCTGCTGCGAGCTTCCCTGTGCTGGCTGCTCGGCATTCGATTGATGAAGCGACATCGTCACAAGGCGGCCGCATGGGAGAGTTGCGGGCATCCGATCTTCACCCGACGCTGCGCCAAGCGGTGCAAGGTCTTCGCGTGGGTGATGCGTCCAGTCCCGTCGAAACAGAGCAGGGTTGGCACATTGTCAAACTGGAGGCGCGCCGCGATGTTCGCTTGGCGCCGCTTAGTGAACGCCGTCCAGCCATTGTCGACGCGCTGACGCAAGAAGCGATCGCCGCCGCCCTTGCGAGCGCACGAGAGGCTGTTCCGATGCGGATCCGTCCCGCCGAATCAATCGTTGCTGCGCTGAACGACGATGAGACCGCTCCGACTCTCGCGCTCGCTCGCGCGCAATAGATTGTTCAGATGCTGATTGTCTCGGCGTGCGCGTTGATTGATCGCGATGGCCGCGTTCTTCTGTCCCAACGACCAGAGGGGAAGACCCATGCTGGGCTTTGGGAGTTTCCAGGCGGTAAGGTGGAAGAGGGGGAGCGTCCGGAGGACGCGCTCATTCGTGAGCTGAAAGAAGAGCTGGGGGTTGATACCGAAACCAGCTGTTTGGCCCCTATTGCTTTCAACACGGACGAGGCTTTGCTCCTTCTTCTCTTCGCATGCAGGAAGTACCAAGGCATTCCCCAACCGCTTGAAGGGCAGGGCCTCCGTTGGTCAAAGGCGGAGGATCTCCTGTCCCACAACCTCGTGCCAGCGGATCGGCCATTGGCGGCCACAACGCGTGATCTCTTGCGCTAAGTCTCTCTTGCCTTCTTGACGGCGTCGGCAAGCGACGCTTTTGCGCTGCCGGGTTTTAAGGGTTTGGGCTGACTGGGATGGGGGGCCCATCCGGTCATAATCAGCATGTCAAAGACAGTCTCTTGGCCCGCCAGCGCGCTGACGACCTCCGCCAAGACGTCGCGCCGAAGGCCTGTTCGTGCGCCTTTTACGAGACTTGCCGTCTCGCCCATGCCGCGAAGGTCTTGGAACAGGCGTAAAGGATTCGCATACTGAACAGTGATCGGTTGCGTGTCGACCACGGGCAAGGCGAAGCCTGCGCGTTGGAGGAGGGCACCGCCATCCTTGATCGCCACGAAGGGCGGGACACGCGGGCTAAGCCCTCCTGTGATCTTTGTCTCGGCCTCACGAAGCGCTTCGCGCACATTGCTCAGGCTACGCTCGGCAGGAAAGCTGGCCACGAAAAGCCCATCGGGCACCAGCACCCGCCGCGCTTCGGTCAGCGCCTTCGGAAGATCATCTTCCGCGTGGAGTGCCATCAGAGACACCACCAGATCAAACCGCTTATCAGGAAACGGTAGTGCCGAGGCCCGTGCCTCGATCGGCGACGCAACTCCGCAGGCCGCCAATTGCTTTGCGCTCTCCCCAGCGATGGTCAGTTCACCGATGTCCGCCTCGGGCGTGAGGCGCGCAGCGAGCATTGGCGCTGCTGGTCCAAAAAAAAGAGCGTGTTCAAACCGTTTTTGGACAGTTTCGAGGCGATCGAGGGCATCTGCAGCAACCCTCTGGTGCAAAAAGTCATGCTGGGCAAAGCTGGCCGCAGCACGATCCAGGCGCAACTGGCGAAGCTTGGGCGAGAAGATCGAAGGGGGTGCAGTGTCAGCCATCACCAACCCCACATGGCGGATAACGCCGCCGCGCCCAAGTCCGGGGTCGCGGTGGGGTACACTCTTGGGGCGCCTGTTTTTTCCGCCCTTGTGCCCGATCACGCGGCAACCGCTGCTGCAGCCTGGCGTTTTATCCCCTGAGGGCTGGCAGCGCCTTCAATTCGTTGCCCCGCCAAATTGCCAGCTTTGCGGCGTCCCGTTTGAGCATGACGCAGGCTTGCCGCTTTGTGCCCCATGCGCTGCGCCCAAGGGTTTTGACCGGACGCTCTGCGGTCCGGGTCGTCTTGATCGCGCGCGCAGTGCGCTTGTTTATGATGCCCTGTCGGCTGAGCTGATCTTGCAGCTCAAATATGGCGACCGGCATGATTTGGCGCCGATCTTAGGCGGGTTGATGGTGTCGGCGCTGGCTGCGCTTCATCCGCCCAGCCACGCGGTGCTCCATCCCGTTCCGCTGCATGCCAAAAGACTGCGCGACCGGCGTTTCAACCAAGCGGCGCTCTTGGCAAGGTCTCTATCAGATCGGTCCGGAATGCCCCTGCGGCTGGACCTCTTAAAGCGGATCAAAGCCACGCCGCAGCAGCGAGGCCTCGGCTTTGCCGGGCGGCGCAGAAATCTCTCTGGCGCTTTTGCCGGTGCCCCCGACGCCAAAGGTCAAGCGGTCATCTTGGTGGATGATGTGCTGACGAGCGGCGCAACACTTCTCTCGGCTGCACGAGCCTTGCGTCGAGCAGGGGTCAGTTTTGTCGGTGCGGTAACGGTGGCGCGGGTTTTCGAAACCGCTAAGGATCCCCAAATCTCGCTGCCTGACGTGTGAAGGAGCTGCTCGATGGCGAAGGTCACAATCTACACCAAAATCATGTGCCCTTACTGCGTTCGGGCCATGCACTTGCTGAAAAAAAAGGGCGCGGATGTCGATGAAATTCCTGCGGCCTTTGACAAGGAAAAGAAGCAAGAGATGGTCGACCGCTCGGGAGGGCGCATGACGTTTCCGCAGATCTTTATAGGCGATACCCATGTGGGCGGTTCCGATGAACTCGCAGCGCTCGAGCGTGCGGGCAAACTCGACGCATTGTTGGCCGCATGACCACGCTTCGCGCCGCGTGCGTGCAACTCCGGACCGGGGTTGATCGTGCTGCTAACCTCGACGCCGCGCAAACACTGATTCGCGAAGCAGCCATGGACGGCGCATCGCTGATCGTGACCCCTGAGATGACCACGCTGCTCGATCGTGATCGGTCGCGACTGCGTGCCAGCTTGGCCCAAACCGAACCCAACGAAGTTGAAGCCTTTTCGGCGCTGTCAAAAGAACTCAACGCCACCATCATTGTCGGCTCGATGCCGGTGCCCGTCGATGGTCAGGACAAGGTCGCGAACACGCAGTTTGCGTTTAGCGGGGGGCAGTTGGTTGCCACCTACGATAAGATCCATCTCTTCGACGTTGATCTGCCCACGGGCGAGAGCTGGCGCGAATCGAGCCTCTACCGCCCCGGCTACGAAGCGGTCCTTATTGAGGCGGAGGGCGCAGAGATTGGCCTTTCGATCTGCTACGACCTTCGTTTTCCGCATCTTTACAGGGCCTTGGCGCAGGCGGGGGCTGAAATTTTGACCATCCCAGCTGCCTTTACCGTGCCCACCGGCCAAGCGCATTGGGAGGTACTCCTGCGCGCACGTGCGATTGAAACGGGAAGCTTTGTGATCGCAGCAGCCCAAGGCGGCGAGCACGAGGATGGGCGTGTCACCTATGGCCATTCGATGATCATTAGCCCTTGGGGCGACGTACTGGCCGAGCAGGGCGATAACGCGCCGGGTTTCATCGCTGCCAATCTCGATCTTGCCCGCTGCCGTGACATGAGGACCCGTATCCCCTCGCTTGGCCTTGATCGTGACGTGGCAGTCCGTACGTTCACCGCATGATCAAATACGCTCTTCGTTGCGTCGAAGATCACCGCTTTGAGGGGTGGTTTTCATCGAGCGCTGATTTTGACCGGCAAAAGGATGAGGCGCTTCTCGAGTGCCCCGTTTGCGGCACCCATCAGGTGGAAAAAGCGCTCATGGCGCCGGCGGTGCGCACCGCCCGTCGCGCGGCGAAAAACGAAGCGATGGAAACCATTCGTCGGACATGGAACGAGTCGGCGCGCAAGGCGCAGGACTATGTCGAGAAAAACTTCGACAACGTTGGCAAACAGTTCCCCGAGGAAGCGCGCAAAATCCATTATGGCGAAACCGAGGATCGCCAAATCTATGGTCAAGCGACACCGGCCGAGGTGAAAGAGCTCAAAGAAGAGGGCGTCACCGTTGCGCCTGTTCCTCAGCCCGTGCCCGAGCCTTCCGAAGCGAAAAAAAAGCTCAACTAGCGTCGCGCGAGGAACCACCGGGCAGAAAATTCCAATTGCTGAGCAAAGCTGCGCTGACCAGCGCCATCAATAGGCCGACAGGGACCACCTCCGAAAAGGCAATCGCCAAACGAAACAAAGGGTTACCGTAGCTCTCGATAATCTCTTGTTGTTGCGCCGACAGTGCCTCGAGCTCTCGTGAGGACGCACCAGCCTCTCGCGCCTGTTCGAGATACATCTCAACGTAGGCATCGATGACAACATAGTCTGTCGCCGCCAGATAGACGTCCCATAGCAAAGCGTAAAAGAGACCACCGCAACCCGCGATCAACAGGCCCAACACCATTGCCCGGCCGAAGGCGATGTCACCGCCTTGGACCCGATCGCGGTCGTGCTTCACGCCGAGAAAGATCAGCGACATGCCCACCACCATGATCAGGTACCCAGCGAGCATGTTGTCTGGCTGGACGCCAAAAAGCGCGATCTTCACAACAGTCGCCGCCGCCACAAATCCACCAGCGACACCACCGAACATTAAAGCCAGGCGCAGCATGCGATCTCTCTTTCAAGGCCGTGAAACATGGCACGGCCAGCCATCATACTGCGCCCATTTGGCCAGGACTCAATTGGGTGCGAGGATTTGATACAGAATTTTCCGTTCACGTCGCTGCGATCTCGATGGAGAGTTCTTCCTTCGGCGACGTTCAAGTCGAGCTCTATCACTGCCCAAGGAAAAGTTGGCTAAGTGCAGGGCAATCAACAACTTTTGTTTGCGCCCGCCGGTCGCCATCACTCGGCGCGGGCCCGCCGAGAAGAAAGGCTGAGCTCGTCTCGATACTCTCCGGTTTTGCCACATATTATGCCTCACGACGGCTCAGTGGTCCTGACAGAGAGCAAACGAGTGGAGTGACCAAAACGATGAACCAATCCATCACGGGCTTCGTAAGATGTGTCCTTTGCGGCTTGTGCGCGATGCCGTCTCTTGCTTTTGCGCAGACGACGGATCGACAACAACCAAACATCATCTTCGTGATGATGGATAATTTCGGTTATGGCGAAGTCGGTGTCTACGGGGGAGGGGAGATGCGCGGGGCGCCAACCCCCAACATCGATAGCATTGCTGCGGATGGATTTCAGTCCACAAATTATAATGTTGAAGCGGAATGCACACCCTCCCGCTCAGCTCTGATGACGGGCCGATACGGCGTTCGCACAAGGCTTCGTCCCGACGGACCACCGCGCGGTGTTTGGTATGGCATCACCAAGTGGGAGGTGACGATCGCTGAAATGCTCGCAGACGTCGGCTATGCAACCGCGCTCTTTGGCAAATGGCATTTGGGCGATACCGAAGGCCGGTTCCCCGTCGATCAGGGGTTTGATGAATGGTATGGCCTACCACGTTCGTCAGATCGCGCGTTTTGGCCCGACAGCGATAGCTACGATCCCGATGCGCATGAAGGAGCGGTTTTCACCCG
>JBCCBY010000134.1:0-8084 GCA_039033795.1 Pseudomonadota bacterium
CCTCGGCGATCAGATGGGCGTCTTTGGTCCAGTGGCCTTCATCGCGCTCATCACTGGCATCATGTTTCTTCGCCCAAAACCAGAACTCGCTGATCTCGGTGATGCAGCGCACGCGCAGCGCGCCTGTGGAGACCATTCGCTTCGCTGCTGAGCGACTTCGTGACGTTGGCGAGGAACTGGGCGGCTACCGCGTGGCACCTTGTGCCAACATTGCGTCAAAATCGCCTATGGTTGATGCCGACGGCCACGTCTTGGCGAGTGATGTCTTTGGCTGGCCTGACCACAAAAATGCCTGGTGGCGTCAACCCTTGGTGGCGCTTAGCTCGCCACTGCCGCGCGCTTGCCGATACGAAAGCGAGACTTTTTGGTGCAACACCGAAAGCTGTTTCACGCGCCAGCCCAACAAGCTTCTCAACGAGATCGACTTTTCAAAGCTCCACGAGTTTGCTGAGACCGCAGCAGTCATCTGTGTACCCATTCACCTTCCTTTTGGACAGATCGGTGCCGTCAGCTTTTCCCCCAGTGATCCCGAGAAGAGTGATCTGTCTGAGGAATTTGAAGCCCACGGCTATATCATGGAGGATCTCTCAAAGCGTTTCATTGCGGGTTATGTGAAGGCGATGGATCGGCGCAACTGGATTCCCACCAATTGCCGGCTGAGCAAACGTGAAGTCGAATGCCTCAGCTGGGCTGCGGCTGGTAAGACCGACCAGGAAATCGCGATGGTGCTCTCACGCAGCTGTGCCACGGTCCGTTTTCATATCCATAACGCGGCGGTTAAGCTCGACGCGGTCAACAGAAGCCAGACCGTCTTTAAAGCCGCACAGCTTGGGTTTCTCGGTTCCGTGGCGGTCACGTCAGAATAGACCGACTGGGGTCACCTAGCGGTTTTTGCAGCGGCGCGACGGCGCGACGGTCCTTATTCTGGCAGCCAACATGGGTGCTTGATCATGGACCTCAACCTTAGTTCTGACGAGCGAGCGTTCCAGGAGGACGTCCGCAGCTTTCTTGATGAATCCCTGCCGCAGCGCCTGCGCGACGGCGCTGCTGCGTCGCCAGCGGTGTTCGCAGAGCCCGATATAGCGATGGAGTGGCAGCAGATCCTTCATGAGAAAGGATGGCTCGTCTACCACTGGCCGTCCGAATACGGCGGAACCAATTGGTCACCGGTTCAGAAGTATATTTTTGAGCGAGAGTGCGCGCTAGCGGGCGCTCCGGCCATTCCGGTATTGGGCGTCAAGCTGCTGGGGCCCGTTCTCTGCGCGTTTGGAACGGATCAGCAGAAAAAGGATCTTTTGCCCCGTATTTTGTCAGGCGACGACTACTGGTGCCAGGGTTTTTCAGAGCCAGGCGCGGGCTCTGATCTAGCAAGCTTAAAAACCAAAGCTGAACTGGACGGCAATAAATATATCGTCAACGGATCAAAAATCTGGACGACGCATGCCCATCATGCGACCCATATATTTGCCCTTGTCCGGACGAACCCTCATGTGAAACCGCAAGAAGGGATCAGTTTTCTTCTCATCGATCTCGATCAACCCGGGATCACGGTGCGGCCGATCGTCGGTATCGCTGGCGACCACGAGGTGAATGAGGTTTTCTTCGACAACGCGGAGGCGCCCGTCACCAACCTGGTTGGGGAAGAGGGGCAGGGGTGGACGATCGCAAAGTTCCTGTTGGAGAATGAGCGGGGCGGTTCCTGTCTCGCGCCAAAGTTGCTGGCAGACATCGACAGGCTCTATCAGCGTGCGGCCAAAGAACCTGGTGGTAATGGTCAGCCCCTTATCGAGGACCCGGCGCTTTGTGTTCGGTTGGCTGCGTTGAAACTTGAAGCGCAAGCTCTTGAGATTACAGAACTCCGTATACTGTCGGATCTTGCCAAGGGCCGTCGCCCTGGAGCGAAGACATCGATTTTGAAGATGACGGCATCCAACATTCGCCAAGCTGTCGAGTCCGCGTCGATGACCATTTCGGGCTATTTTGGGCTCAACCTCGAAACACAGCGACCACTTTACGGAAACGATCGTCCGCCTGTCTTGTCCGATAAGGACGCGCAAATGGCTGCGCCAAACTATCTGAACAGCCGTGCATGGACGATCTTCGGGGGCACCAACGAAGTGCAGCGCACCATTATTGCAAAGACCGTACTCGGGCTTTAGAGCATTTTCAGCCAAAGTGGGGCCGGTTTGGCGGTTCGAAAACGCGACAAATCAACAATATAGAGAGCCTTCAGAATTGACGGTGTGTCTGTCTTTCATTGTTCGGAACGCCTTGTGCATAAAACTCAGTCGACGGTCAGAACCGATGGGTAATGGCTTGATTGCTCATTGATTAGCCAATGGCTCTAAAGTGATGGGAGACAGCCAAGCTTACCCGCTGACATTGCTCGAACGCCCGTTCCAGCGGCGCAATTGTATCGGTCGCGATCGAAGCATAGCGTTGATCAGTGCTCGGTTGATCAGCAGGCTCAGCAAAGCTGTCGAGCATGGTTTGCCCCTCAGCTTGCGGAAAGCCCTCCCTTAGTCGCTGCACGGCATCTGGGATATTCAGTGCCAAGATATCCCCCAGCACCTCATCCCGGGAAAACCCAGAGGCGCCCGCAAAAGTCGGAAGGTTCCCAGCAATCAAGAACATATGCTGGATCAACGCGATCCGTACGGCATGCAAGAGGTCAAGATTGAGTGGTGGGGTTTTGTCGATCGTGAAACCCATATCGATCAATGAACGTTTTAAGGCAATGACGCTCGGTCTGAGGCGGGCTGCGGTTTGAAGCGCATCGAAATAGCGGCGATCGTCGGCGAGTTGGCTTGCAAGATTGCCGCAGGCTTGCTCGATATGCGGCTCACGCCCATTAATCGGCCGGGTTGCCCAGAACGAGCCATCGTAGAGCTTCATATAGGCGATGAGCGTCTTCATGTCAGACAATTCTGTCGCCCGTGCGACCAAGGCCATGAGGCGACGGAAGCGATTTGATGTCTTTGAAAGATCGGTGTACGCCTCAGGCTCAGTCGCGATTGCATCGCCAACACCCTCGTGAATATTGGCGAGATAACCGATCTGCTCAAGACTTCCATTGTGGGAAATGGCGCGAATTCGGCGTAGGCTGAGGTCTTCTTCGGCGGAACGGTCGAACTGGCGTTTGGTTTTGCGCGACCCTGAGACGGGCAGCATGGCCAGTCCCGGTCCCATCACGACGCTCGCTAAACTACTGAAGTGAAATAGATCTTTTTGCCTATCTTTGATGAAGTTGAAAAAATCAATGCTGGCTTCGGTTCGTTCATAGAAAGGGTCAACCGTGGTCGGAGGTTGTGTTGGCACGGCTGCCAGCAAGCCCGCTAAGACAGCCTCCGCATTTTCAGTCGAGTTAAACCAAGAAAATCCATCCCCACCCTGAAAACTCGATTCATGGACCAGACGAATAGCCTTGCTTCGGAATTGCTCACGCGCATGCGGGCTCATAATGTAGCGACTGCGATCGCGGATGGATCCTGGATGGCCGCCGCGTCCCATGCTTTCGCCATGGGTGTTGAAAACCACCGCTTCGAGTTTATCGAGGCCCTTTGCCTTCATTTCATCAGCAAGCTGAATGTGGAGTCGCTCAATCGCAAGGCTCGCCGGGAGCTGTCCCATGAACCTTCCGGCATCGGAGAACCCCGCTTCGATCGATACGCGGCCCCGTTGCTTCACTTGGGCTTGATAGGCTGGTTGCTCGAGAAGGAGAGACAAAATCCTTCGACTTCGCTCAAAGCTAGGCGCCGTCTCAAAAAGCGGGCAGATGTCCACTGCGTGATCAGCGCCGTACCGCTTGGCAAGAAAAATAGCCGTCAGTACAGTGAGCGGATTTTCACACTCAGCGATCAGCAGGCGAATTGGTGTGTCGGCATCGATGTGTTTGATGATCTGTGCCGCAACGATCGCAATGCGCCGGGCTGATGACGTTTCCGCAGCAAGGCTGCCGAAGTTCACGCGGATGGGCTCAACCTTGGTGATGGCATCGTTGACAGCTGTGAGGGCCGAGCGGCCGAAAAGATCGGCTCCAGGGTGAAGCGGCAAGACTGCTCGCGCCGCATTTCGAATTTGCGAGGCATTCAGACGGAAGTGGATTTCTCCCATACCCAGGCCACGCGATGCCATAAGGCTTGCAATGCCTAGAATATCAATGGCTTGTGAATCAGGGGCCGTCTTGGCAACGTCACGCAATGCGGCGATGATTGGCTGAAGAGAGACCAGTCGATCTGCGCCGTCGGCCGTGAGCTGGTTTGCGGCTTTAACCAGACCGTCCTTTGTGTTGAGTGCGGCGTCATCGGAAAATCCGGAGAGTTCGGCCTCTGTTCGTGCACGTGCCCATGTCATCGTGGCGATACACTGCTCGACCGTTGGGTCAGCGCGATGGGCACCGAGCCGAGCGATATAGTCATCAAGCGCCATTTTTTTCTCGGTTAAGCGGTGGACGATGATCCGCTCCCATCCGATATCTTGACGGCCGTCGAGGTCGTAACCGACCCATGTTGCCAGCGTGACGGGGGTGGGAAGCATCGTCCGAAAGCCTTCGCCGAAACGGCTCTTGGCCTGTTCCAACGCGACACGTGACACCGATGTTATGGCGTCGCCGGCGAATCCAAGAGCGCGACAAGCCTCCTCGTGCTCTTCGGCCAGGGTGATCGACGACCGAATGGTTGTTGCGGGTGTGGTGTCCCCATCTGAAAGGATCGACGCGATGCCGTCCTTGGTCATTGCAAAGGTGGGGTGGCCTGTGAACACGACGGTTTCCACCGGCCTTTCAACAAAGGCTCGATAAGCATCTTCCGTCTCACAATGCTCAGTAAGGTGACCAATAGATCGGCGCAGATCGTGGTCCGCCCCAAGATAGGATTTGGCCTCAAGCCGCCTCTGGTTCACAGCCTGGCACGACAACTCGACGATTAAGGCTTCGGTGTCATCCAAAGACAGCGTTCCCGCTTCAATCGCTTTGGACAGCTCGTAGCCGAGGCGGCGGACTGGGTTGGCGAGGGGGTCGGTCTCAAGTTCCGCGCGCAGGGTTAGGAGGCGAGCCTCAAGCGCGGTGCGGTCGTGGGTGGTGGAATCAGCCATAGGATTGCTTTAAACAGAGCTTTGATTGCACGCTAGCGTTGTCAACTGGCATGCCCAAGCGGTTTGGTTCAAATGAATTCCGCGTGCGTTCGATAGTCTTTGCAGGGAAGGCACGAGACATGACGACGATGCTCGATGTGGCTCAACGCGCTGGTGTGTCCGTCAAGACCGTCTCTCGGGTGATCAACAATGAGCCCTATGTCCAAGATGCGCTTCGCGAACGCGTGAAGACCGCAGCGCGGGACTTGGGCTATGTTCCGAGCGCCTCAGCACGATCTCTACGCAGCCGCCGAAGCTATCAAATTCAGCTCATTAGCCACATCATGACAACGCCCTACGTTCACGCCATTCAGGCTGGCGCCATGCAGACCTGCCAAGCCGAGGGCTACCAACTTCTGGTGGCTGTGCTGCCTGATTGTGGGGATGATCCCGTTGACGCCTTTCGCCAGCGATTTGAGCCACAACTGGCCACGAAAAAACCGGATGGGGTGATCCTCGTTCCCCCCTTCGCCGATATCGATGGGATTGGTGCGTGGTTGACGCAGCAGGGTGTGGCGGTTGCCAAGATTGGTGCGCAATCGACCTTGGACAGCGTCTTTTCCGTTCGAATTGATGAGTTTGCGGCGGCACGAGACCTTACATCATTGCTCGTCGAGCACGGGCACCGACGCATTGGTTTTATCCGTGGTCGGGAGAATGAGAGCGCGACGGAAGAACGTTTTCGCGGCTATCGTTCGGTGCTGGGTGATCATGGTCTTCCGTTTGAGGAGGGTCTGGTGACCCCGGGGACCTTCGATTTCGCATCGGGTGTGGAGGGCGGCGTGCGCTTGCTTGATCGCGCGGACCGCCCAACGGCTGTTTTTGCGTCCAATGATGATATGGCTGCTGGGGTCATCGTTGCGGGCCATCGCTTGGGGCTTGTCGCCCCTCGCGATTTTTCGATTGTTGGCTTTGACGATTCTGCGATTGCTGAAAAAACCTGGCCAGCCCTCACCACAGTGCGGCAGCCGGTTCTTGCGTTTGGTACCGTCGCGACGACGGAGCTGATACGCACGTTTGAGGGCGCTCCAGGGGCATCTGAGCCCCCGAACCGCATCCTCGACCATTGCCTCGTTCTGCGGGACTCAGTCTCCGCCGCACCGTGAAGCCAACCCTTTCCGCGTTCTTCACTGCATCAAGGCCGCCCACCTTGCCATCAATTGCAGCTTTTCCTGCCCATGACCGCTCGCCTTTTTCCATCAATATCGCTAATCCTGTCCCGTCAGACAACGTTGTCATGTAGAAGGGGCATGGGTCTGGTTCAAACAAAACAACCCCTTCCGGTGAGGAACGCTATGAGCAGCACTTCCACGGCACGCGCCGTTGATGCTTCCGAGAAGGAAGAGACGAATGTCGGGTTTATCATCCTGATTGCCATTGTGGCGACCTTGGGTGGGTTTTTGTTTGGCTTCGACAGTGGGGTCATTAACGGCACGGTTGACGGTCTGCAGACCGCTTTTGAATCGAGCAGTGTTGGCACGGGATTCTCCGTCGCCTCGATGCTGCTGGGCTCAGCCATGGGCGCGTTGATCGCGGGGCGTTTGGCAGATTTGTTCGGACGCCGAATGATGCTGGTGGTGGCAGCTGTTATGTTCATCATCTCGGCATGGGGATCGGGAGTCGCTGGCGGCACCTTCGCGTTCGTCATTTATCGGATTATTGGGGGCCTTGCGGTCGGTGCGGCATCGGTGATGTCACCAGCCTATATTGCGGAGATCGCTCCCGCGCGCTTCCGCGGCGCCTTGGCGACGGCCCAACAAATCGCCATCGTCACGGGGCTCTTTTTTGCTTTTCTTTCCAACTATCTTTTGGCCGGTTGGTCGGGCGGATCGACGGCAGTCTTTGCGTGGGGTTTTGAAACCTGGCGTTGGATGTTTTGGGTTGAGCTGATCCCGGCGGTGATCTTCCTTTTGGCGCTGTTCACCATTCCAGAAAGCCCGCGTTTTCTCGTCGCCAAAGGAAAAAAAGAAAGTGCACAGACGGTTCTGGAAAGACTGTTCGGCCGCTATGGTCGCCAAAAGGTTCAAGACATTGAAGACACAATCGATAGCACCCACAAACCCAGCTTCGGCGACCTCTTTGTCGGTGGCCGTGTACGGCCGATTGCGTGGGTCGGAATAGGTCTCGCTGCATTCCAGCAGCTCGTCGGAATCAATGTGATCTTTTACTATGGTGCGGTGTTGTGGCAGTCGGCGGGGTTCACTGAAAGCGATGCTTTGTTGCAAAACGTGCTGACCGGTGCGTCGGGCATCGTCGCTGTTTTGTTTTGTTTGCTGCTGGTTGATCGCATTGGCCGCAAGCCCTTTTTGTTTTGGGGGTCGATTGGCATGGCGATCACGCTCGGCGTGATGGCGGTTGCGTTTTCAACCGGTAGTATTGGTGCTGATGGTGGGCTTTCGTTGTCGCGGGAGATGGGTCTCGTCGCACTTGGTGCGGGCCTCAGCTACGCCTTCATCTTCAACCTCAGCTGGGGTCCTGTGATGTGGGTGATGTTGGGTGAGATGTTTCCCAACCAGATCCGCGGTTCGGCGCTCGCCGTTGCTGGCCTGACCCAGTGGCTGGCCAATTTTGTTGTCACCATGACGTTTCCCGTCATGCTCGCAACGATCGGTCTGGCTGGTGCGTACGGAATTTATGCGGCCTTTGCAGGCCTCTCGATCGTCTTCATTGCGCGTGCTGTCCGAGAGACGAAGGGGCTCGAACTTGAACAAATGGAGGGTTAAATTCCTATCGTGATCGAGACCAACAAAGCCGGATGCCGCTCGCGAACCGGTCCATAAGAGACGAGTTGAGATGAAAGGAGTGTCGCCATGAGTTAAGCACTTCATTTATTTGCTAGTAACTGAATCATGAACCCACTCAAGATGTTGAGGAAGTAGGGTGGCTAAATCATATTTTTCGATGATAGTTGCTCTTGCTTGTTGCCGAATTGCCTCCATTCCCTGGGGATTATC
>JBCCBY010000135.1:0-8049 GCA_039033795.1 Pseudomonadota bacterium
CAATGTCGCCAAGGCTTCTGGATCGGTGCGCGCCATCATGAAGGCCCGGAACGGCTCCGTCGTCAGCGCCCAGGCTTCCTGCTCTTCGATCAGCAAATCCATATAGGGTGACAGGCCTTGCTCCCACGCGGTCGTGAATACCGGCTCCATGACAAAGAAGGACGAGTCTGATTGAACAATTGATCCTTTCGCGCACCATACGTCCTGATGAACGGGCCCGTGCGCGGTCATTGATCGATAGGCTTTGCCGAGATCAAACGACGAAGTACAACCTGAAAGGCGATATGCCATCTCTGCAAACAAACGGGCGCGACGTGCTGCTCGTCCCCGGACAGGTGGAGGACGATGCATCGATCCGTGTTAGTCACGGCGATGTCAAAACCAATCGTGACCTCTTGCTTGCGGCTCGCCGCGATTATCCTGATGCGTTTTTGGTCTATAAACCGCATCCTGATGTCGAGGTCGCAGGACGGCCAGGTCACGTTCCAGATGCCGAGGATTTATCCGACCTGGTCATCCAAGGGGTTTCCGCAAGCGCCGCTATTGCCGCGGCGGACCGGATCGCAACAATCACGTCTTTGCTTGGTTTTGAGGCGCTTCTCCGCAACAAACCGGTTCGGGTTTATGGCAGTCCGTTTTATGCAGGCTGGGGTTTGACCGACGATGCCGTGACGTTTGAACGGCGCGGACGGCCATGCTCGCTCGAAGAGCTGGTGGTCGCAGCACTGATTGAAGCTCCGCTCTATATCTCACCCCTAACAGATGTTCCGTGTGGGCCTGAAGATACGGTTGAGGCACTGTTCATCGCACCAAGCCGCGAAACCCGGATCATGGGGGCGAAGTCTTTGCTGCGGACATGGCGACGTTTAAAACGATACAACGATCGGCGGCGGATGAACGGCGCAAAATAGCCTGACGGCCGCCGCCTAGCGAAGCTCCAACCCAGCTTGGGTGGTCAAAAACCCCCGTAAACGCCGAACAAATTCAAGCGGACGGGAGGACGGGAAGAAATGACCTGCCTTCGGGAGCGCCTCAAAATGCACGCCTGGGACTTGCCGAGCGATCGCCGTGCCCGTTTTGAGGGTCATGCTTCGGCGGCCATAAAAGGCAAAAAGAGGGTGTGGGTACTCGGTTAAATCATGCACCGACAGGTCTGAGGGTTTTGAGAATTCATCCCTAGCCGTCGTGTTCTCAAGGAGGGCCAACCATTGTTTGGCGACCCGCCGACCCATAAGCCGATTGGAATTGGCAACGAGTTTTTGAAGTGCCCCTGCCCGTTCGCTGTTCTCGAGTGTCACCCGTGCCAGATGGGTCAGAATCTGAAGGCCAAACTCTGGATCCTCTGTATCGACTGTAATTCCTAAACCTTCGAGGCGGCTGATAATCTCAGGGCCAAGTCGAGACTGCGCGAGTGAAAGGCTTGGCTGTACAGACGGCAAACGCATATCCGTCAGTGTCAGGCTTATCGCCCGGTCTGGATGCTCCAACGCCACATGGGCCGCCACCAACGCGCCGTAAGAATGCCCCACAAGGTGGAAACGCTCAAGACCCAAACGGGCGACAACATCCACCGCATCCGCAGCAAGGTCCGGTGCGCGATAGCCCGAGGGGGGCGTTGAGGAACGGCCATGCCCTCGTAAATCAATCAGTGTCACGCGAGCAACCGACGAGAAGGCCATAGCAATGCTGGCGTACCAAAAGGCCATGTTGGTCGCCAGGCCGTGAACAAACACAATATCTGCTGGCTGTTTTTGCTCCGTCTGCGGTATAATTTGTAAGCAATTAATGTCCGCCGCACCGGTTGCAACGAGGCGCATACCTCCCTCTCCACCCGGTGCCATGGCTTGATCAGTCCTCAAGATAGCCAAGATTACGCAGCTGCTCGAGGATTCGCTCCTTGTCATGTTCAGAGATTTCGCCAACCGGACCACCGAGTTCCGTCGGTGAAATCGTCGTCTCGCCCAACTTGACAGGATTCTCACGAAGCCAGTCGTCAGTGAACAGCCCTTCTGGAACCCTGGCTTCGAAGTCTTCTGGAATGGGCAGGCCTACGGAATGAACCAGCATTGCCGCAATATCAATGATGCTCTGTGTTCCGCCGTCTTTATGTGCGACGCCGGGACCAGTGGCTAGGAAAATCCCATCAGGGTGGTGTGTTCCGATCATCGTTGGGCGCTTCACCATCGTCGGCGCCTTGTTCTTCACGGACACAAATCCGTGGTCGTCAAGTATGAGGGTTAGATCCGGAGCATCGGCTCGGGCCGCACCGGGAAAGACCTCCTCACGAAGAAGAATGTCTTTGATGAACGGACGGCCACCCTCAGGGTGCTCAAACGCCATCAGATCATCAATCAGCTTTTGGCGGAAATCGTAATAGTCCTCAATCGGAACACCAGGATCGCCGGGCTCTTCGGCAAGACGAATCACGATGCCATTGCTTGAGGGGGTTGGGCAGAATGCCTTTGTCTTCTCCCAATCAAGATCAGCAAAGTTGGCCGCTTCCCTGCGAATGTCCGCCTCGGTTCCCTCATGCTCGCGCCAGGTAAGATAACCAAGCTCACCCAGATAATGATTGACACGGAAGACATACTCAGAGCCGGTAAAACCGTGGTCAGATGCGAAGAAAACCTGCGTGTCCGGACCAGCCACCTCGACAAGGCGGGCGACGTAGCTGTCAAGACGCCGGAAATACTCAAGCACCATAACACGGAGGTGTTGCTCCTCCTCCGTCAGTCCCGCTTCGATACGTCGGGGGTCAAGGACATGCCAAACCTGATGCTGCAGCTTGTCCGTTCCATCGAACATCACAGCGAAAAGGTCAGACGAATCTTCCGATAGCAGCGTTTCTGCGATTCTGAACCATTGCTCTTCCCTCGGAAGGTGTCCAGTGACCCAATCCTCGAGTTCTTTTTGGCTCATTTCTTCGCCGATTTGGCCTTCACGCTCAAAATCCCAGGCGAGTTCTTTCGCGTTAAATCCGGGGATTGCCTTCATGCGATCATAAAGATCTGGAGGCGTTACATTCGACTTTAGGTGCTTCCACGAAACAAAGCCAGGCACGAGATTGCCGCGCACCGGGATGATTGGTGCCATCATTGGAAAATTAAGCGAGGTGATTGAGCGATCTTGGCGGCTGGCCAATGACCATATGGTCTCGACACGGATATCGCGCGAGTCATACAGGGTAAAGAACATTTCGTCTTTACGGTCCTCAAAACGCACAAAATCGTAAACGCCGTGATGACCTGGAGAGCGGCCCGTCACCAAGGACACCCAGGCCGGCGGCGTTAACGGGTGCGGCGTCGAAAGAAGTTTGGAATGGTACCCTTCACGCATCACGCGCGCCATAAAGGGCATCACCACGCCCTCTCCGTACGGATCGTTCGTTAGCTGATCGAGAACTGTAAAGGTTGCACCATCCATACCGATGAATAGAGTCTGAGTCATCATTGCCTCCAAGGCGCCCACGGCGCATGCGCCGTTAAGCAGCCACCAGCTGTTTTTTCACAAAGACCGAAATCTGCTGGATGGTGAGATCGTCGACATATTTGCCGTCCTTCATCAGAAGTTCATCGAACCCCATATTGCGGCGACCGAACCGTTGTTCGATCGATACAATCATCTGAATAATGTCGATCGATTCAAATTCGAGGTCGGCGACCACACGGCTAGCGGGTGTGATCTCGTGATCAATCCCCCACTCATCGGTAAACGTCGAGATGACGTCGATTATTTCGTCGGTAACAGTGTCCGACATGGCTCACCCCCTGTTAACTGCGGGTTCTCCCGCCAATTTCGCCCTCCTTACAGGGTACATTGGAGGCAGTTCTGGCGCAATATGCGCGTCGCAAATGTTTGCTGCAGTGCATTATTAATCCCATGTCAGGCATCAAAAGGGACGCTATGCTGGCGGCGTTTCTGCCATCGTGATACAGAAGGAAGCGATACACCGTGGGGACATCCGCCATGACTTCGAAACTGCACGTCGCGTTGGTTGCGACGTTGGCGCTTGTCGCCTGCGAATCCGCCACGTCCATGCCCGCAACACCGTCCATTGCCAAACCTGTTGAAACAACAGGGCTCTCAGCTGGTCGCTCAGAGCAGACGGTGATGGTGGGGGGCCGCGAACGGAATTATCTGTTGTTCCTGCCGGACAATTATAAGGCAGCGCGAAACCTACCGATCGTTTTCGCTTTCCATGGCGGGGGCGACAACGCAAACAACATGGCCGACTGGTCAAATCTACCAGAGCTTGCGCGTCGGGAGGGGTTCGTTCTTGTGATCCCCAACGGGACCTACAACAGACGCAACAATGGCGGTACGTGGAACACAGACACGCCTTGGGTTCAGGGGTCTGCTGAACGTTTGAACGTCGATGATGTGGCTTTTTTCGATGCGATGCTGGAGCGGATTGCGCGCCAAGTGAGCATCAACCGGAGCCGGGTGTTCGCCACCGGCATGTCGAAGGGCGGCATGATGTCTTATCACCTCGCCTGTCACCGTGCTGAAACCTTGAGAGCCATCGCGCCAGTGGCCGCAACAATGACGACCCAAACCTGCGATCCAAACAGCAAGGTGGACATCCTCCACTTGCACGGATCAAGTGACGAGACTGTCCCACTGAATGGCGGGCGCGGAACAATGACCATGTCGCGAAAGGCGGACTATCGGTCGGTTTCATCGACATTGACCTTCTGGGCCAACGAGGCGTCATGCTCAGCAGCAACAAAAGCGAGCGATCGGGGCACAGAGTATAGCTGCAGCAGCTATTGCAGCAGTGTCAGCTATTGCGTGTTCGACGGTGGTCACACATGGCCCGGCATGCCGCCTGCGAAGTGGCAAGAACGGTTTAATGTGAAAACACCGCAATCCTTCGACGCGAGCGAGTATATTTGGTCATATTTCGACGATCTTCGCTAGACGGATTACCGGCTAAGCGAAATCATCAGTGAAAGGTAGATCCGGTGCAATGACATCAGGGCTGCCGTAAACCAAATAGGCGATACCTGCTTCAAGGGCGCCATGAGGGTCAGCCCCAGGGGCGCCTGCGATAAATTCATCGTAGCCATCGCCGTTGAGATCCCCCACCGAGGAAAGCCCGACACCGAGAAAGTCGTTCTCGAAGACTCCATCGAGCCGGTAGCCATCTGCGTTATCAACCAACGCCCTCACATCAAAAGGGTCTGCGCTTCCCAGAACCAGGTCGACATACCCCGCGTCACCTGCCAGCCCATCGGCGAGGTGAGCACCGAACAGAATATCATCAAAGCCGTCGCCATTGATATCACCCGCGGCGACCGCAGGCCAACCAAACTCATCCGCAAACCGCTTGCCTGTGAATGTCGCACCCTCGCCGCTTTCAAAGTCTCTTGGACCGAAGCTGGCGCTGAAACCATCGTCCCGCCCGTATATCAAATGCGCCTGACCGGAAAACTTTGCAAACGGAGCACTCACAAGAATATCATCGAAACCGTCGCCATTCACGTCGCCAGCAGACGAAACAGACCGTCCGAGGAAATCATTCAGGCCGCCAGCCGTGAATACAAAGCCATTCGATCCGTCAAGGGATGAAAGATCGATCTCGTTGCCACCAAAACGGGCGTCGTCGCCAAACACGACGTAAACCGCGCCTGAGCCTCCACCGACGAACAGGCTGGGGGCGCCAATCGCGAAGTCATCAAGGCCGTCACCATTCACATCACCAAGCGTCGCGATGCTGTAGCCTGCTTCTTCGCCATGCCGGGCCCCACGGAAGGTGACAACGCCCTCACCCGAAAGCGCCGCCGCGCGCTCGGTGAACCCGTCACCGCCAAAGACGAGATGGACAGCGCCCGCATCGCCTTCACCAGGAGCACCAATGATGAGATCATCCGTACCGTCCCCATCAACATCGCCTGCGCTGTCGATGGAAAAACCGAGACGACCACCCCGTACCCCTTCAATCAGCAAAGCATCGTCATTGTCCGTAAGATCCTCCAGGCTTGTGGATGCCAAATCGGGCAAATTGCCCAGCACGATCAACACCGCGCCCGCACCGCCTGATGCACCAAACAGCGTGACCGCAAAATCATCATCGCCATCGCCATCGATGTCCCCAAGGGCAGCAGCATCAAACCCCAGCCGGTCACCCGCAACAGAACCCTCCAAGGCGATGCCGTTCGATCCGTCGAGGGATGACAATTGAGTGTTATGGAACCCCTTTTCGGAGCCGTACACGATATAAAATGAACCCGCATCCGCCTGACCGTTGGGATCGGCTAAACGCGCACCGAACCCAAGATCGATGAACCCATCCCCATTCACATCACCTAGCGCGGTGACCGCAGAGCCAACGCGGCCGTCAGCCTCAAAACCTTCGAACCCAACGACGTATGGCTTTGGCGGCGCTGGTGCCAGCGCTTTGAAAAAGAGCTGGCCAAGGAAAAACGATTGATTCGTCGAACGAAACGTAAAGCTGCTGCCGGAAAGGCCCTCGACCTCGCCGAGGAAGTGCTTAATCGCAAAGCTCTGGAACGCACCACCGTCAATGGATAATTCAAGCGTTCCACCTCGCAGAAAAAGTGGGACGTGGTCACGATTGTTCAGGGTAATGAGGTCGAGCGTGACCTCTTGGTCAAAGTCCAGGGTCACGGTTTCTTGGGGTTGGACATCGGGCCTTAAAGTGGGGGCATTCGGAAAAAAAGGGCCGGTGATCAGCTTTCCGATGCCAAGCCCACCGTCGACAAATGCAGAACCTCGATTTTCGTCCGAGAGCGTCGTCTCCGCTTGAAGCGGGACACCAAAGAGCTTCTTCTGCCCACTGACCTCCACACTGATACCAGGGTTGAAGTCAGTGATGAGGGGTCGTTTGTCCACGCTAAGCAGGCGGGCATGGTCAAAGGTCATGGTCATGTTGGCGGCATCACCAACCTGCGACGCTGCGACGAAATTAAATGAAAAGAGCTGCTCTTCCGTCGGCCCTTTCGTGTCCTGAGGAATGGGGATGACGGGGGCGGTGTCGGCTATTGGTGCGGGTCCGTCTTTTTTTAACGCAAGGAGACGTCGGAGACCATCCCACCGGCTCACTGTGCCACGCCCTCCATTGCGAGGGTTACCCAGTAATCGCCCCTGCGACGAGCATAGGCGGTCGCTCGCCGTCCCTGGAACGCAACGATCCCTTCTTGTCCAAGATCGTTGATCGCCTCCACCTCAAACGCTGTTTCTTGTCCCACAAAGCCGACACCAAAGGCTTTCGCCGTGGCCTCCTTCATGGTCCACAACATGAAAAAGCCAGCAAGACGATCAGAGCATCGGCTGAGATAGGTGCGCTCCGTATCGGTCAGTACCCGTTGTTCCATACCGTGACCATCACGCAATCGCGCAATCAATTCGATATCAATGCCGACCGGTGATTGCGCAGCAGCAGCCACGGCGATGCCGCCTTTATGGGCAAGCGACAGGGCGCACGCCCGTTCACCGCATCGTCCTTCAGTATGACCATCAACAGACTTCACCGTTTCGGTCGTTTGCGGATCTGTTTGCATCAGCGCACCCATGGCAATCTTGGCAGCGGCGCGTGCAGCCAGCCACTCACGTTGTTTGAGCGCAGCTTTACCCGCAGCTTCAGCTGCAAATGATTGGGCTTCAAGGGGCGACAGCGGAACACTGTCTGGACCCGGCACACCCTCGCCTTCAAAACGGGCGAGAACAATTTGCGCTGATGAAGGAAACCGCCAGGCTTCGCCAATCGGCAAGGTGGTGAGCGTCAGCGCACGTTGTTGTGTTGGTGCAGCAACCGCGCGCTCATGTGAAGAAGGTTCTGGCGCGGGGATAACGGCTTCGGCCGGCGGCGCCGTCTCCGCAAAGACCGCACGCAGCTTGTCTCGTGCGTCCTCATCGATGCTGACCAAAGGCAGATGGCTCGGCAGGGCGGGGGTTCGTTCGTGATCGCACTTTTGGTGGCTATCGCGAGCGAGGCGCTCGGACGAATTCAAAATCACAGCACTGTTCATCGTTGATAATAAGAACAGCCCGATTGGTCTCATTCATGTTCATGACTGCCTTGCGATC
>JBCCBY010000136.1:0-8015 GCA_039033795.1 Pseudomonadota bacterium
CGAACATCAGTGTCTTGCCAGCCTTTAGGGTGGGGGCGATGTCGTTCTTGAAGATCTCTTGGTGCGCCATGTCAGGTGCTGTGAGAGCGATGAACTGTGCTTCCTCGGCGGCCTGGGCAGGCGCGAGAACGCGGAAGCCGTCGGCTTCGGCCTTGGTTTCTGATGGTCCACCGCGGCGTGCCCCAATAATCACATCAAGGCCTGAATCCTTGAGATTCATCGCATGGGCGCGACCCTGGCTGCCATAGCCGATGACAGCGATCGTCTGATTCCGGAGGACCGGCTTCACGTCGTCTTTGCTGTATTCTTTCAACACATCACTCATTGATCAATCTCCTGAAGGGTCGTGGCACCGCGGCTCGCCGATGCGGCGAGGGCGGCGTATTTATCGAACACCCCGCCGAAACGGCGTCGCTTGCGCGGGGTGTGGTTTTCGCGGCGGGCCGCCCAATCAATGTCCGCATCGATACGGCGAGCCTCAGCATCAATTGAAATCATATCGCCTTCTTGAAGCAGGCCGATAGGTCCGCCCACGGCGGCTTCGGGCGCCACATGACCGATCACAAAGCCATGCGATGCGCCGGAAAAACGGCCGTCGGTTAGCAGCGCCACCTTGCCCGCGAGGCCTTGTCCAGCAAGGGCTGCGGTGACGCCAAGCATCTCGCGCATGCCTGGGCCACCTTTGGGGCCTTCATAGCGAATGACCACCACGTCGCCTTCTTTGATCCCGTTTCGTTGGACCACGGCAAAACAGTCTTCTTCGCATTCAAAAACCCGCGCGGGGCCACGAAACGCGCCGTCGCCATAGCCTGCGGTTTTGAGCACAGATCCCTCAGGTGCGACGTCGCCATAGAGAATGCGGAGGCCACCGGTCTTTTTCACCGGGTTATTCACCGTACGAACAACTTGCTGGCCTTCTGTTTCTTGCGTGGCGTCCAGCTCCTCGAAAAGCGTTTTTCCCGTGACGGTCATCGCGTCTTCGATCAGCCCCGCTTCTCTTAAACGTTGGCCAAAAAGACGGCATCCACCGGCCGCGTACAGGTCCTGCGCCAAAAACCGGCCGCCAGGCTTCATGTCGGCAATGACAGGGACGGCTCGGCTCAGTTGATCAAAAATGTCGATTGAGAATGGCACGCCGGCTTCTGCGGCAATCGCGGCAAGATGCAGGACAGCATTGGTGCTGCCGCCCGAGGCAACGACGGACGTTGCTGCGTTTTTGAGCGAGGTCTCAGTGACCAAATGGCGCGCGCCGGCGCCCAATGCGATGCGCGCGACCAGCTCGCCGCACCGCACCGCCTCGACTGCCTTACCTTCATCAGTTGCCGGAACATCTCCTGCTCCCATGGGAGCGAGGCCTAAGAAGGCGAGGGCCATCGCCATCGTGTTGGCCGTAAACTGGCCTCCGCAGGCACCCGCGCCGGGACAGGCAGCGCGTTCGACGGCACCAAGCTCATCATCATTGATGGCGCCCATCGCGTGGGCGCCGATCGCCTCAAAGGCGTCTTGGATCGAAATATCATTCCCGCCGAGACAGCCTGCTGCGATAGTCCCGCCATAAAGGACCACGCCAGGAACGTTGCACCGCGCGAGTGCCATGGCAGCAGCAGGGATTGTCTTATCGCAACCCACAAGAACAATCACCGCATCAAGGGCGTGGCCGCGGACGGCCAGCTCAATCGAATCCGTGACCACCTCGCGGCTGATCAGGCTCGCGCGCATCCCTTCATGGCCCATGGTGATCCCGTCAGACACCACCGGCGCGCCAAATTCCATTGGCCAAGCGCCGCCGTTGCGAATGCCCTGGCAAACGGACTCGCCCAGCTCTTTGAGGTGCATGTTACAGGGGGTCACGGATGAGTAGGTGTTAACGACTCCGATCAGCGGCAGCTCGAAATCAGCATCCTGCATACCGGTGGCCCGCAGCATCGCGCGGGCCGCGGCCCGGGCCGGTCCCTTGGTGATGGCATCGCTGCGTTTGTCTGTGATCATGATGGTCTCTGCTGTCTCCGGATGAAAAAAAAGCTCCCCTGGTGGGGAGCTCCGCGTCGGTCAGGATGTCCTGGTCCGATGCCGCTCCCTAGGGGATGGCGATAATAAGAAGGACGAGGACAATAGGCAGGACGGACGCCGCGAAGACGCCGTGCGATTCAACAAATGTCATGGTCTTGGCCATGGCTGAACGTATCCTGCGACGAGAACCACTCTCGTCTTGCGTTTCGGCTAACATAAGCCCGCGTGCGCTGCAACGCAGCCCGGACCGGAAAATGCAAAAATTATCGCCATTGAGGCCGAAATCTCTAACATTCGTGTGATGGCACGTTAATTGTTTCGAATTTCACTCCGTCAAGGCACGATCATGCTCTTTTTCGGTGTGGGCAGAACATGGGTGACAAGCGGAGGATGCTTGGGTTAGACGCTTCGCTCGGCGCGGGTATAGCACAATGGTAGTGCAGCAGCCTTCCAAGCTGAGGATGCCGGTTCGATCCCGGCTACCCGCTCCATGATGCCAGCTGGCGAGACCTTCGACGGCGCCGCGGATCCTTTTCATCTATGGTTGCTGCACGCCGTGCGCGTTCGCCGCGCACAGCGTATGGATCAAGATCATCCGACCAAACCTTCTTGAGGCCGATACAACAAACTGGTCGGAAACACCGAGGACGGATGAAGAGACAACCCCTCGGTATCGTTGAACGCATGACCATTGGTTGGGCCTCTTCAAGGGTTATCCCTCGATAACGCCTGGTTCTACGCAAGGGCGCTTCCTGTTCGCGTAAAAGGCGGCAAGACCAGCCATGAACAAGGGGAGGGCCGGAGGAACTGGCACTTCGTTGAAGGCGAGCGAGGCGCCGGTGATGTCATCGAATCCATGCAGCGAAAACTGGTATCCGTTCGCGCCGCCCAGACGACCCAACTGAATGCTGTTCCCATTCAATGGCAGCGACGTGGACAGAACAGAAAACGCAAAGTCCAGTCCCAGCAGGTCGACAAACAGCCCATCGAGAATGAATTGGAACCAGTCCGTTTCAAGCGCAAAATCGAGCTCAATGTCGGTGAGGTTTTGGAAGGAGTTGTTAGCCAACGTATAGACGGGTGTCACGGTGAAACCAGGCGTGCCCGGATCTTTAAACAGAACCTCTTCACCAGCTTTGGCAAGATAACTGCTCACTGGTGTCTCCGCATAAACGCCAGGAGCGATCTCTAAATAGACAGGTTCACTGAAGATATACTCAACCTGAAGATCCGGATCGAAATCGAGCTTCTGTTCAAAAGCAAAATAGCTCGAAAGATCAAAATCAAGCGCGTTCACTTCAGCCCGCATGAGCACAGGAAACGTACCGATTTGGCCCGAGGCGCCGAGCGGTGTTTGCGCGAGACCATCAATATCAAGTTCAAGCTTTAAAAAGTCAGAATTCGCTTCTGGTGCGAAATTGGCATCGAAGAACTCTGCAGCCAGACGATCAGCAGGCTCGATATGCGCTGTCACGCCATCCGGACCGGTCCCTAAAGCGCTTTGATCTAGGTCCGGATAGCGGATGTTGACTTCGCCGACCGGAACACCGGCCGAGGCAAAACCGCCGTTAACACCGTTGCGCAACACGGACCGGTAGCCCTCATCAAGCACCGTTAACGGATCACTTTCGAGAGCTGATAAAGACAAGCCGTCTTCGCTCAAGTTGATATCGAGGATATTGAACACATCCTCGCCATTGGTATCGAAATCGATCACATTCGCCTTACCGCCGACACCGATGAGGTAAGCTTCGATGTCTGACTTCAAGGCGGTGTCGATATAAAAATCGAGCTCCGCTCCCACTTCAGAGAAGTTAGAATGGAGATCAGTCGTCTGGTTGCTGAACGTCGTTGTAACGCCATAGGAGCCGTTTGCGACGTCTGCTGTGATTTTGGATGTTGTGGCTTGCGCGCCGTGGGACACGTTCACATCGCCGCCCTCTAAGCCAAAGAAGCCGCGAAAGCCAGAATCGAGGTGTCCCTCGATTGAGAGGGTCGCGCCTTCTGCGACGGTGGCGGATGGCGCGGGTCCGGCGACGAATGACGCTGCGCTGTTCGCGTCGGCCACAGCGACGGCGTTGCAGTGCTCGTGGCTGTTAAAAATATTCAGCCGACACGTGCCGTAGACGGCCCCATAGGTGGGAAAGAACGTGCCGTCATAGACAACCTGCCACGCATCTCGCGCTGGATTGTTGACTTGGTTGATCTCGCCGAACGTGACCTTCGGCTGATTGTACTTCAGCAGCGAGACATCAAAGTCGAAGGTGCCATCGCTATCCGGGCCATACATGCTTTGCCCAGAGGTTTGAAAGTTCAGTGACTGGGTGATCGACGCCGCATGGGCGGAGACACTGAGTGATAGGGGTGAAACCACGGCCAAAAGCGTTGCCTTAAGCCGAAGGTCGTTGAAAAAATTCATCGTCATGGTTCTGTCGCCCGCCCTCATGTTTCGTTGCGTTTGAGGTCGGTCGTGCCGGTGCGGCATGGCCCCTCACCAAGAGAAGCCGGAAGGGCGCGGACATTCGGTCATTTTTCTTCGGCAGACCGTCACGCGAATGCAGACGCCGCATTGACCATGGTGTCGGCTTGGCATCTCTTTGCTTGCAACAGAGGGAAGGCCCCTGGTTCAACCATGTATGACGATCAAAACGTCACGTCATATCTTAAAGCCTGGTCGAGCGGCGATGAGAAGGCTGCGGATCGGTTGGCGCCGCTCGTTTATGAGGAATTGCGCCGCATCGCTGAGCGATTGTTCCGATCCGAACGTCCTGGTCACACGCTACAGCCCACCGCAATTGTCCATGAGGCTTATGCGCGGCTTGTCGGTATCGATATTGATTGGCAGGACAGGGCCCACTTCTACGCCATTTCAGCCCGCTTAATGAGGCGATTGCTGATTAATTATGCCGAAAAGCGCAGTGCACTCAAGCGTGGAGGGCAGGACATTCGCGTCACCCTTGATGAATCATCAGCGCCAGCGAAGGAAACGGACGTGGTGTTGCTGGAGTTGGAAGATGCGCTCAATGCTTTGTCCGGAAGTGATCCACGAAAGGCTCAATTGATTGAGTTTCAGTATTTTGGCGGGCTCACGACCGAAGAAATGTCGATGGCAACAGGAACGTCGGTCAGCACTGTTGGTCGTGAGCTGCGTTTCGCCAGGGCCTGGTTGAAAGACTACCTCGATAAGAACGTGTAAGTGCGGACGAATAGACTTCATGAACGATGACGATCAACGATTGCTGGAGAACGCCTTCGCCACCGCCGTCGACCTAGATGGTGCGGCGCGTTCCGCTTTTTTAGCGAAATTCTCGCAAGAGCACGAACGTTTGGGTCATCAGTTGACGGCACTGCTGCGCGCTGACGCTGGCGGGGGTGAAACAATTCAGTCATCGATCAATGACGCTGTTGCCGGCTTGGTCAGTGCGTTTTCAGACCCTTGGGTGGGGCGATCGCTCGGCGCTTACACCATCAAGAAGCGTCTGGGCACCGGTGGTATGGGATCAGTCTTTTTGGCTGATCGAACAGATGAGATCTACGCTCAATCGGTCGCTATCAAGATCATGTCAACGCAACTCTTGAGCCCATCGTCGGTCGATCGGTTTAAGGCAGAGCGTCAAATCTTGGCGTCCCTCGACCATCCGAATATCGCAACACTGATCGATGGCGGCTCAACGGATGAGCAGGTCCCGTATCTGGTGATGCAGTATATTGATGGAGTGAGCGTCGATAAATTCTGCGACGACCAAAGGCTAAACATAGTAGACCGTATAAAGCTTTTTCAGAAAGTCTGTGATGCGGTCGATTATGCTCACCGCAACTTGGTCGTGCATCGAGACCTTAAGCCGAGCAACATTTTGGTTGATAAAGACGGCATTCCCAAGCTGCTCGACTTTGGGATCGCCCGCCTTATTGATCCAGATGCAGACTATAATGCTGGCCTAACGGCTGCCGATTCCCGCGTTTTGACCCTGGACTATGCGAGCCCAGAGCAAGTTCGCAACGACCCCATTACCGTGGCGAGTGATGTCTATTCGCTCGGTGTGCTTCTGTTTCGATTGTTCGTCGGTGCTTCTCCTTATGGTGACAATGGGTTGGGGCTGCGGGCGCTTGAGGCAGCTGTTCTGGACCAAGAGCCGCTAAAGCCAAGCCTTGCTTTATTAAAAGGCTCGCAACCGCCAACAGGCTCCGCGGATGACCTCACAGGTGCGCAAGGCGTGAGCGAAAAGCGATCGACCACGATGCCCCGGCTTCGTCAGGCATTGGCCGGCGATCTCGACAACATCGTCACGACATGCCTGCAGAAGGAACCCGATCGACGCTACGCAAGCGCACGTGCCTTGGCGGACGACCTTGAGCGGTTTCTCACCAATCAACCGGTCCAAGCCCATGGTGATGACTGGGTCTACAAGGCGCGCAAATTCGCTGTACGGCAGGCCAAGCCGTTGGCGGCCGCGGCTGCAGTAATCGCAGGGCTCGTTGGTCTTAATGCGTATTATACGGGACAGCTCACGATCGAAAGAAACCAAGCGATCCAGGCGGCGATCGATGCACGTCGCGCCGCGACGCGATCCAACGAGGTGTCCAACTTCCTTACTGGTCTTTTTGAGAGTGCGTCTCCTGTTCGGGCGCAGGGGGAAGAAATCACCGCGGTGGATCTTTTGGATGCCGGTGTGGTGGATATCAATCAGCTAACGGAACAACCAATTCTGCAAGCTGAACTTCTCCGAGTCATGGGCACCAGTTACTCATCCATCGGTGACCGGTCCAGCAGTCTTGCATTGCTTGACCGAAGCGTCGCTTTGCTGGAGTCCGACCCTGATGTCGATCCCCGCTTTTTTGCAGAAACCCTCGGTCTTTACGCGGGGGCCCTGCGTGTCGCAGCGCGTTACGAAGAGGCGGAGGCGCAAGCTCGCCGGGCTCTTCAACTCCATGAGGATGGCACGGTCAATGACCGTGCGCTTTATGGGCAAACGCTTGGCTTATTGGGTTCTACACTGAACGATGTTGGGCGATTTGGCGAAGCCGAGACGGTCTTGCTTGAGGCGCGTGTGTTGCTGGAAGTGGAAGGCCAACCGCCAACAAACACGCTGCTCAGCGTGCTTGGCGACTATGGCAACACGCTCTCGACGACCGGACGGACGGTGGAAGCCTTGGTGATCGATCAGGACGTGGCAGCTGTGTCGGATGCGGTGGTGGGCCCATTGCATCCGGACACAATTGTCCGTCACTCCAACATCGCCGCGTCGGCCCTCCGTATTGGAAGTTATCCCCTTGCGGATGAATATGCACAGATTGCCCTGGAGCGAGGCCGACAGACATGGACGTCGGAAAACCCGCAACTGATGCGCCACATGGCGCTTGCAGCATTCACAGCATCCTATATGGGCCGGTTCGATGAGGCGCTTGCGCTTTGCGAGGAGGCGGTTTCCCTGCTGCGAGAGAGCCAGTGGGAGGACACGATACACTATGTCGTGTCTCAACGTGCCCTCGGCGCAATTCGAACGAAGGCGGGCGACCCCGAAGGCGGTTATCAAGCCCTCAAGCCCTTGCTTGACGCAACCAGCACCATGCTGGGGCAAGAGCATTATATGGTGTATGCGGTTAAAAATGCACTAGGCGAGGCGCTCTTGTCCTTAGGCCGATTTGATGATTCAGAAGCGATCTTGCGATCAGTCGTTGCCAATCGAGACAGTCTACCGTCTTCGATCCATCGTGTTGCTCAGCAGTCCCTTGCGTCCTTGCTGAGCCAGACAGGACGATACAACGAGGCGGATGATCTCTTCGCACCGCTTCTTGCCAATCTGGACGATCCGTCAGGGGAAGATGGCGCTATCCCCATTCTGTTGCTGACCGATGCGAGCGCTTCTTATCGGCGCTCAGGTGATGTCTCTCTTGCTGTGTCATTGGCTGACCGAGCCATCGCATGGGGCCGAACGAATTACCCTGAAAACCATTATATGATCGCTCGTGCACTTGGTGAAAAGGCTTTGTCCCAGGCTCAATTC
>JBCCBY010000137.1:0-8003 GCA_039033795.1 Pseudomonadota bacterium
CACGATGTCGGATCGACAAGCCGCTGAGTTCATTCGAGAGCTAGAGGTCGATATTGCGATCGATCTGAAGGGATATACCAAGTGCGAACGCACCCCGATCTTGGCCTATCGTCGTCAACGCTGAACGTAGCGTCTGGGGGCGAACATGGAATTTGGTCAACTCACCATTGTGCAATTGATCCCGGCTGTGTCGGTGATGATCGCCGCGATCATCGCCACGATGCAACTGCGCGCCAATGAACGCCACGCCAGGGAAAGCCATACGCTCAGCATTTTGGGCGAACTCTCTGGCCACCGCCCCTTCGCGGATGCGCACTTCCTCGTGCAAGATCTTTACGCCGCAGGAAAAGATGCGCGCGAGCCTACGGACGAGGAATTGCGGTCAATCCTGCGCTTGATCAGCCATTACGAGCACATCGCGATTGCCTATTTCGCGAAGACCATCGACCGCCGGACGGTGTTGCGGCAGCGCGGCCGGTCCTTAGAGCTCACATTCGCCGTGGCCAAGGACTGGATTGAGGAGCGCCGCCGGGCGATTCAGGCACCGGGGCTTTATGTCCAGTTCGAACGCCTTGCGACGATTGAGGTGCCGCGCCACGTCCGCAGGCACGGAAAACGCAACATCTGATCGGTGGGCCGTGCTGCCACGACAAACCCGGCGCCTATGATGCCGCCGGGTCCCTTCTCGTTCAGATGATGATGATCACTCGCCAGCGAGAGCTGGGAACTGCGGATCACTCACCACCTGTTGAATGAGATCAGCGACGGCGGGCTGAAAGGCATCGACCACGTTTTGGCAGGCGTTGACCGCGCTGTAGCTCGTCTTGAAGGACTGCGTGGTGGCCACCGTGTAGCCGTCAGGAAGGCTCTCTGACGTCACCTTCAACCCAATCGTCCAGCTGCCGGTGCCAAAGGAATTAAAGACCAGCTCGGTCACTTCACCTTGGATCGGCGCGCCGTCACTGGCGAGGATGCCAGCTTGGAAAAGCTCGGCCTCGAACGCGCCTTTGATGTAATCAATTGGCGTGCCGCCGGGGATCACCTCGATTGCGCCCAAGAGACGGCATGTTGGTGCCGTTTCCACGCCCTCAGCCGCTGCGAACGTGCCGACGGACACTTTCGTCTCGTCGCTGATGACCTGCTGCACCTTCATGATGTTCGCCGTCGTCGGCGTGTAGGGCCGTGTCGACGTGGTTTCGCAGGCGGCCAGCGCCAGAGCAGCGAGCGCCGGCAACGCAAGTTTCTTCATCATCACTAGGAAATCCCCCAAAAAAGTTGTTTTTGCTTAGCAGGTTACAATTTCCGGGGCAAAGGGATGTTTGCAGTTCGTTTTATTGCGGCGCCCTTTTCGCCAGGATCCGTTGCAAGGTCCTTCGGTGCATCCCCAGGCGTCGGGCGGTTTCTGAGACATTATGTCCGCATAGCTCATAAACCCGTTGGATGTGCTCCCAGCGCACCCGGTCGGCCGACATCGGGTTTTCGGGCGGCTCAGGAAGCTCCCCTTCTTTGGCGAGAAGAGCCTTAAAAACATCATCAGCATCCGCCGGTTTGGCGAGGTAATCGATCGCGCCTGCTTTGACGGCGGCCACTGCGGTGGTGATGTTGCCGTAACCCGTCAGAATCACAGCGCGCGCATCGGCTCGCTGCTCATGCAAGAAATTGACGATGTCGATGCCGTCGCCATCCTCCAAACGAAGATCCACAACCGCAAAGGTGGGCGGCTTTTGCCGGATCAGCTCCTTCGCCTCGGCGGCCCCCTCGGCCAACAGCGGCACGAAGCCGCGCTTTTCCATCGCGCGACCCAATCGCGTGCGGAACGGCATATCGTCATCCACGATCAAGCACGATGCATCGTCGGGCAGAACGGCTGTCTCACTCATAGCGCCAAGGCCTCACTCATTTCATAGTCTTGTTGTAATTTGGTCTTTTCACGCAATTTGGCCAGTGGCCAAGAGATCGCAACCCAGGCGCCCGGCTTGCTTTGCTGGTTGCCGAAGGTGACCTTTGCGCCCGTTCGCTCAAGCAGGGTTTTGGCGATGAAAAAGCCAAGGCCCAAGCCCCCCTTTCCATCACCCGCGCGCGCCGACGAGCGAGGATAGGGCTCGCCCAAACGCAACAGAGTCTCAGCGGGGATGCCGGGTCCATCGTCCGCGATCACCACCTCAACAGAACTGTCGCTCCATGAGGCCCCAACATCGACCGTTTCAGCGGCGTACTTGGCCGCGTTCTCGATCAAGTTGCGCAGGCCATAAATGATTTCAGGTTGCCGGCTCAATCTTTCAGGAACAGCGCCGCTTTCGGGATCGAAACGGAATTCGATGTGCTTATCGCCGGGCTCCATGAAGGGTCGGGCGGCCTCCCGCAGCATGGTATCGAGCGAGATAACATTATGCACGGCATCGCCCGCCACACCGGCCTGGCTGAGACGCCGCAAAATGGCCTGACAGCGCTGTGTCTGGCTGATGAGGAGGCTCGCGTCCTCTTTGAGTGCGCCGTCAGGGAGCTCGCGCTCCATCTCGCGCGCGGTGACCTGGATGGTGCCCAGCGGTGTGCCGAGCTCATGCGCAGCAGCAGCGGCCAGTCCGTCGAGCGCAGACAAGCGCTCCTCGCGGCTAAGCGCCAATTGTGTTGCCGTCAGCGCGCGGTTGAGCTTGGTGCGCTCGATCGCCACACGGTAGGAATAGGCGCTGGTGAACCCCACACCAAGCATCAGCGCCGACCAAAGCCCCACCTTGTACACCTCAGGCAGGTTGAACCCATCGGCCGTGCGCCAGGGCAAGGGATAGTGCAGGAACGTCAGAACCGTGATGCACACGATGACAAAACCTATCACCAGACTGGCTCGTTTAAGGCTGACGCTGCTCGCCGCCAGCATCGCCTGCATGATCAACCAAAGGGCAAAGGGGTTTTGGATGCCGCCGGTGAGGAACAAAATCGCAGAGATTTGCAACGTATCGACCAGCAGATTGAAGACCACCTCGTTCGGTCGCAGCGGCCTGGCTGGGCTAAAAGCGAATGTGGCATAGAGATTAAGCCAAACCCCTGCCGCGATCACGATCAACACTGGGCCCAAGGGAATCTCAAAGCCGAAGCCGAATTTCACCGCAATCAGCACACCAAGCTGACCAGCAGCAGCAAACCAGCGGAGGCTCGTTAACGTGCCTTGGCGCAGAACGGTGGGCGGGTTGTCAGTTAGAGGCATCTTGTCAGTCGGAATCTCCCATCGCTCCGTCTATATCGCCCACCATGACCAAGAACAAACACCCGAATTGGACAGTCGCCGCTCTTATCTTCTTCGCCGCGTCTTGCGGTAACAATGCGCCTGTTCCTGGAGAGATTACGCTGACGGACGCCTTCGTCGCGGACTTCGACCTGATCGATCACCACGGCGAGCCTGCCACGGATGAACGTTTCGAGGGCAAACCGATGCTTATTTATTTTGGTTTCACCACCTGTCCTGACGTGTGCCCCGCGTCGCTCTCGGTGCTCACGGCGAGCCTTGATGCCCTGGGCGGGAAGGCGAAACAGTTGCAGCCGCTCTTCATCACCGTCGACCCCGACCGCGACACACCGGAGCAATTGCGTCAGCATCTGGGTTTCGACGATCGGATTCTTGGTCTCACCGGAAAGGCTGAGGCCCTTGAAGAGGCACGCCAGAATATGCGCCTTTTTGCGGCCAAAGTGCCCCTCGACGACAGCGCTCTTGGCTACACCATGGACCACCAGTCGTTGTTTTTACACATAGATCGTCAAGGAAATGCGGTGCGAGCGTATGATGATGGCACAGATCCAAAGGTTCTTGCGCGTGCACTTGAGCGATGGCTTTGAGCAATTCTTTACGGCTCTTAGCTAAGTGTTGCAGTGTTCTGTCCTTCCGTGCTGCATTGCAGGAAAGACGCTCTGGGTTAGTGGGGTTTTGAGTGATTTATCCAACCTATGAAGCGGCCTATCAGATGCTTGGTCCTGCGCGGACCTTCTCCCGGGCCATCGCAAGCGTTATCGATTCGCCAATCAACATGTACCGGGATAGCTGGGCTTCACGCATCGCCATCGCCGGACACAACGTGTTTGACATGGCGACAAAGCGCTACGCCAAACCAGAATGGCGTCTCGATACCACTGAGATCAATGGCGTTGAGGTCCCCGTGACCGTCGACACAGTGTTAGAAAAGCCCTTTGGACGGCTGCTTCGCTTCCGCCGCGACCCCTCCATCATGGCGGACGTTCCAGACCTTGAGCCGCAGCCGCGGGTGCTGATTGCGGCGCCCATGTCAGGCCACCACGCCACCCTCCTGCGCGGCACGGTGGAGGCCATGTTGCCAGGTCACGAGGTCTTCATCACCGACTGGACCGATGTGCGAGACGTGCCCGTTATCTTCGGTCGTTTCGATCTCAACACGTATATCGATTACCTGATCGAGTTCCTGCAATTGATCGGCCCAGGCTGCCACACCATCGCGGTGTGCCAGCCAGGTCCTGCTCTTTTGGCCGCGACGGCGGTCATGTCAGAGAACGACGACCCCGCAACACCGCGGACCATGACGTTCATGGGGTCGCCCATCGATGCGCGGAAGTCCCCAACGGTCACGAACATTCTTGCCGAGCAAAAGGCTTTTGAATGGTTCGAGCAGAACATGATCCAGACCGTGCCCGCCCCTTATGCGGGGTTCACCCGGCAGGTTTATCCGGGCTTTCTTCAGCTCTCGAGCTTTATGTCGATGAACATCGAGCGGCATGTCGAGGCCAATTTCGACTATTTCGCGAACCTTGTTTCGGGTGATAATGATGCCGCGCGGAAACACGAGACATTCTATGATGAGTATCTCTCTGTCTGCGACATGACCGCGGAGTTTTACCTCCAAACGATCCACGATGTTTTCCAAGAGTATTTGCTGCCGCGGGGGCTCTTCACCCACCACGGCAAGATTGTGGATCCATCGAAGATCAAAAAAACAGCGCTGATGACCGTCGAAGGCGAGCTCGACGACATCTCTGGCATTGGACAGACACAAGCGGCCCACGACCTCTGCACGGGTCTCGATGCGAAAGACCGGATCGACTACATCCAAAAAGGCGCGGGCCATTATGGGGTCTTTAGCGGCTCAAAGTGGCGCAAAGAGATCCAACCGCGGTTGGCCGCGTTTATTCTGGAACGTTTTGACCCAGCCGAAGAGCGTGACGCCCTCAAAAACCATGGCCTCAAGGTGGTGTCGGCCGCCTAGCTGCGCCCACTCAAACCTTGCGAGCCGGAGGGTAACGATCCTAGGCCTTCCTTCGTCCAACGAGGAAGGCATCGATGGGTATGATCTCTGCGGATCAGTTTCTGCTGATCAAGCACACCTTGTCCTTGAGCTTCGTTGCCATGGCGGCAACTGCTGTTTTTCTGGGATTTGTTGCCACGCAAGCGCAACGGTCACAGCGCGACGCCCTGGTTCTTGCTGGCATTGGCGCTGGCATCGCCGCTTATCATCAGTTTTTGGTCGTCGGCAGCTGGGACGCCGCCTTTGTCCTGATCAGCGGCGATGTGACCGACACGGGCTATGGGTTTGATAAAGCCCTAAGGTTGGCAGGCCGGGTCTTCACCGTGCCAATCTCCGTGATTGCCCTCATCATGGTGCTTGGTTTGCCGCGAGAATCCGCATCCCGGAAACTAGCCGCGCTCGGCTGCGCCGCCGTTCTCTTGGCGTCGCTCAGCTATCTTGGCGCGATGACCAGCGATCCAGGCATGGCAGCCACCTTGATCTTGCTCGCAACACTGCCCTTGGCGCTGATCGGCTACGAGGTGATCGCGGGCCTAAAAGATGCCCCAGGCGCGCGCCTCGCAGTTGTTGGGTCCGCCGCGCTCTCTCACCTCGTCCTTTTGGCCTCGCTCCTCGGCTCTACCGGCACAGCGCCCATTGCGCTCGGCAATCTCGCTGATTTTGTGGGATCAGCTGGGGTCGGCGTCGCTCTTTACCTCTTCACGGCGCGCGCGGCACAGGCCGGTTAGCGCGTTTTCTTTGGCGCCAGGCACGAGCTTGGTTAAGGGCAGGGCATGCCGCAAACGACACCCCTCTCCGATGACAGCCGCCTCTATCTGGTCGATGGCTCGGCCTATATCTTCCGCGCGTTCCATGCCTTGCCGCCGCTGACGCGGAAATCCGACGGCATGCCGATCGGGGCCGTCTCCGGTTTTTGCAACATGCTGTGGAAGCTGCTTTCCGATGCATCAAACGATGCCGTTGAGCATATCGGCACACCCACCCATTTTGCGGTGATCTTCGACCATTCAGGCTATTCGTTCAGGAACGATCTTTACCCTGATTATAAGGCCAATCGAGACGAACCGCCCGAAGACTTGCGCCCCCAGTTTTCGGTCATCCGAGACGCGACCCGCGCCTTTGGTTTGCCCTGCCTTGAAGAGGAAGGTTACGAGGCCGATGATCTCATCGCCACCTTCGCCCGCCAGGCAGAAGGGCAGGGGGCGGAGGTTGTGATCGTTTCCTCGGACAAAGACCTCACCCAGCTCGTGACCGACAAGATTGTGATGTTCGATCCGATGAAGAACAAAATCATCGACGCCGATGGGGTGATCGAGAAGTTCGGCGTTGGTCCAGAGAAAATGATCGACCTGCAAGCGCTGATGGGCGACTCCACCGACAACGTCCCCGGTGTCCCTGGCATCGGCCCAAAGACAGCCGCGACACTCCTTGAGGAGTACGGAACACTCGAAGAGCTTCTTGAGCGAGCCGGCGAGATCAAGCAAAAAAAACGTCGCGAGACGATCATGGAGAACACGGAGGAAGCAAAGCTCTCTAAAGAGCTCGTGACCCTCCGGGTCGATGTTGACGGCCTCGATGACCCCGCAGATTTTGGGCTCTCAGCGTTTGATCACGCGCAGCTCATCACCTTTCTCGAGGAGATGGAGTTCACGACCCTGACGCGCCGCATCCGCGAAGCGGGCGGTATTGAAGACAGCGCCAAGCCAGCGAGCAGCGCAGCCGCCGAAGGGCCGATCGACACATCGCGTTACAAAACCATCCTCGAGATGGAGGATCTGCACGCCTTCATCGAGCGTGCTTATGACCATGGGACGCTGGCGGTTGATACGGAGACGGACAGCCTTAACGCCATGCGTGCCCGGCTGGTGGGCATCAGTCTAGGGGCAGCGCCGGGCGATGCTTGCTACATCCCCCTGCTGCATGGCGGCGAAGGTCTCGATCTTGATGGTCAGGGAACGGAGCCTCAGCTTTCTACAAGCGATGTTCTTGATGCCCTTCGCGCGATCTTTACCGACCCGTCCGTGGTCAAAGTGGGGCAGAACCTCAAATTTGATCTTGTGATCCTCGAGAACCATGGCGCCACCCTCACCCCCGTCGATGACACCATGTTGATGTCTTATGTCGTTGAATGCGGGGCCGAAAGCCACGGCATGGATGAGCTTTCCAAGCGCTATCTCGATCACGAGCCTATTCCGTTTACAGAGCTTGCCGGAAAGGGGAAAAACGCCAAGACCTTCGATCAAATCCCGATCAAAGAGGCGACAGCCTATGCGGCCGAAGATGCCGACGTCACCCAGCGCCTCGGGCTGAAACTCAAAAAACGGATGATCGAGGAATCCATGGTCACCGTCTACGAACGGATCGAACGTCCATTGGTCCCGGTGATTGCCGACATGGAACGTGAAGGGATTAAAGTCGACAGGGCCGAACTCGCGCGTCTGTCCTCGGAATTTGCACAAAAAATGGCCGCGTTTGAGGACGAGGCCTTCGAGGCCGCGGGCGAGACGTTCAATTTGGGCTCCCCAAAGCAGATCGGCGAGGTGTTGTTCGGCAGCCTTGGAATTCCGGGCGGCAAGAAAACAAAAACCGGCGCTTGGGCAACCGGGGCGGAGATCCTCGAAGAATTGGCTGAGCAGGGGCACGACGTGCCCAAGGCAATTCTTGGCTGGCGCCAAATGTCGAAGTTGAAATCCACCTACACAGATGCTTTGGCTACAGCTATTCACCCTGAGACCGGCCGGG
>JBCCBY010000138.1:0-7980 GCA_039033795.1 Pseudomonadota bacterium
GTAAAGGCCAACGACATACTCAAAACGTCCAGGGCTGTTGGATGCAAGACGCACTTCTTGGATAAAACTCTCATCCGAGAATGTCCGGTCTGCCGTGTAAAGAGGACGTGGAAATGTGTACACGGTCGAATAGTAGAACTGCGCAAGATTGTTCGCAAAGAACCCCGTGTTGTCCGTCGCGCTTGTTCCCGAGTTTTCATAGACAGACGATGCCGATGTGAGGGTGGCAAAGCCAAGATCGATGTCGGCCTCGAGCGAGAACATCTCAAATTCCCGATCCGCAGGCTCCTCAATCACTGCACCGTTTTCGAACTCGCCATATGGATTGCCTAAACCGTCATTGCCCTGGCTGGGCTGGCGGCGACCACCGGTTTCATCGTCTTGGTAGAAATAATTACCGACGATTTCGATGTTTTCCGTGGGCGCCCAGAGAGCGCTGATACGGGCATAAAGACTCTGATAGTCGTCGACGTCGTCTTTACTTTGAAATTCAGCAGCATTCGGGCCAGAGGCAAACAAACCCAAGGGCTGCGTTGGCACGCCCGTATCATCGAGAACATAGAGGTTGGTGTAATCTGTGATACCTGGAAAATCTTGCCACAGAATATTGGCCCTTACGGCAAATTTGTCTCCTGCTGGAAGATTAAGAATGCCGCCCGTCGTGTAACCGAAGCCGTCGGACCCTCTAGCCTGAGAACCCGTGGCGATGATCTGACCTTCAACTTCACCGAGCTGCGGCTTGTTGGTGAAATATTGAACCGTACCGCCGATGGCACCAGAGCCATAAAGAGTGGCTTGTGGCCCCCTCTGGACCTCGACACGATCCAGATCAATCAGCGCCAAATTGGCAAAGACCGGGGTCTGATTAACATATGTCGCAACGGTAGGAACCGATCCGAGAAGAAAGTCTCCAAAGGCCGAGCTATCGACATTTAAGCCGCGGATACGGATCGAGTTGAACTGAAATGCACGGGGGCCTTGATCAATTTGCGATGCACCAGGAATCGATCGAAGCAGTTCTGCGTTATCAAGCGTGACGGAATCCTGAATGTCTTGCCCTTGGACCACCGTCACGTTATAGGGAACGTCTAAAATGTTCTGTTCACGTCGCTGTGTTGTTACCACAACAACATCGCCTTCGTCATCAGGCGTTTGCGCGTAAACCGTAGCCGGTGTCATGGCTGTGCAAGCGAGCAAAACAGTCGCGAGCGGCGCCTTGTGTTTGATAGACAGGTTTAAATAGGCCATGAGAATTCCCCTTGTTCGCCCACAATTCTACTCTTTGTCAGCCTCCGGAACGGAGAGCTCCCCTAGCCTATCGAGACCAGCCATTGGCTCGCTAGAGCTATATACCGCATACTTATGATTGCTATCACGATAACTCTTCAAGACCTGTCCTAGGCCTTGCCAGCCGCGCTCTCTGACGCGCCTCACATAGTCAAGATCGATTTCTAGAGGGATTATCTCGCGACCAATACCAGACTGGTGAATCACTTCTCCACCAGGGCCGGCCATGATTGATTGACCAACCCCGAGATGACCGGCGCAGTTCACATCAAGAAAATAGCACTGATTGGTTGCAGCGCTCGATCGTGCGATCGCTGTCTCCACATCCCGGTCAATCGTGTTGGTCAGGCTGGGATGTAGGATAACCTCCGCGCCCTGACAGGCAAGTGTTCTGGTGGTCTCAGGAAACCACATGTCATAACAAATGGACAAACCGAAACGTCCCACACCGGGCACATCGAACACCCCCGGTGTCTGCCCCAGGCCAACATGCTGTTCATAGGGCAGGAAAGGATACATCTTCCGATAACGGAGCACGACATCTCCATCGGGATTGATAACAGGGCACGTGTTGAAGACCGTGCTGCCAGACTGTTCGTAAAGAGAACCTGGTATGATCCAAAGGCCAGTCTCAAGCGCTAGGTCGATATAGGTTCGCTCCGTGGGCCCTGGCATCGGTTCGGCTTTTTTAAGGGACGTTCCATGGCTCGCAAGCTCGGGAACGAGGACCATGGAGACCCATGGAAACCGCTTACGGAGCTTTCGTATCTCATCAGCAATCGTTGCAACATTGTCTCCATTGTTGAGCTCAAGCTGAAGCGAAGCGATGCCAAACGTCGTCATAAAAGAATGTCTCCTCAAGCGATCATGCCCAAGAAGATGACACCTCAATAGAGCCAGTTTATTCTTTAAGATAGGTCCAGTTTAAATCAGTCAGGTCAAAACGGCTTGGTCAATCATCCGGCGATCGTCGTCAAACCATTGAATTTGCTTACCTTCGACACGTACAAAATAGGCGCGCTCCTCGCCATACGCCCAGTTATGCCATTGTCGATGCCAGCGATTGTTCTCGATCCACCATCGCCCCTCGTCACGATCCTCGTTTGCAAAACCCGCCGAACCCACCATTCGTCCGTCTTTTTTGAGCTCTATCGTGCAGGGTTCCCCATATACGGTCTGACAAAGAAGGGTTTGCCCCGCGCAGGCCCGCTTGATCCCGGCGGCGTCGAGAAACACACCCTCGGCGACCTTGGTACGGATCTTCCCTTGATCGGTGATCGAGAAAAAAACCTCAGCCACTTCCTTGACGCCATGCCTTATCTGATCAGCCGCGATACCGGTGACACCAAGACGAAAGACATTACGCGGCGGATCACCGCGAAAGAATGGTCGCACCGATTCGATCAGCACGCCCCTCTCCATCAACCGCTTAGCAAGCTCCCCTGCATCAAGATCGTCCGGACCCGTAATCCACGCAGCTGAACCGAGCTGTGCCGGCAGCACAGTCACCCGTGTGGGCAGATAGTGGTTGAGCGCGTCGTGAAGGGCAGCAACGCGGTCGCGAAAGGCGGCCTCAATCCTCCTCATCGCTGAACCATAAAGCCCCAAAGCCAGCATATAGGCAAAGGTGCGCTGTGTGGTGCGCGCAGGCGATCGCGACGTCATCCGACGATATTGGCGCGCCGCTTTGACAAACTCAGCAGGGCCAACCAGGACGCCCAGCCGACTCGCCGCCGACATTGGCTGGGCAAGCGTTGCCGAATAGATGACCTGCGCACCTTTAGGGTCACTCAAAACTGCCATCGGTTCCGTCTGATTACGAACGACTTCCCATTGGTAATCATCCTCAATGATGGTGATGTCGTTCTCGGCCGCCAAAGTGAGAATAAGCTCGCGGCGCTGCTGGCTGAGTGTTGCGCCGACGGGACGCTGACAAACCGGCGAAAGGAAAAGCAGGTCACAGCCCACAAGTCTGTCTTTATCAGGGATCAACCCCTCTTCATCAACGGCAAAGGTCCGGACCGACGCGCCGCGACGTTCAATCAACTGCCTCAATTCAGGGTTACATGGATTCTCGAGCCCGACGATCGTCTCCCGACGAACCAAAAGCTCGACCATAACATGCAAACCATGTTGCGCGCCGGTTGTCACCAACACTTCATCCGGTCTCGCCGTAATACCGCGCAACGGTAGGACCTTGCTTCTGATTTCCTCGACCAACATCGGGTCGTCGGCCTCTCCTTGGTCGAACGCCCACTCCGACACATCCGCCACAGCAAGAGCTCGACGTGTCGCCTCACGCCATTCACCGATGGGAAAGAGTGACTGATCAAACGATCCGTCGACAAATGGATAAGGGTAGCGGTGCCAGTCCGGAGAGATCATCGCCGGCAATTGCGGGAAAGCTGCCAAGCCGCGGAGGGGTGATGAGGACCTTTCAGCACCCCATGTCAGACTCTCACCGACACCTTCTGATATTGTTCGGACACCGCCGACCGCCACATAGTAACCGCTGCGGTCTCGGGCCTCGAGATGGCCGTCCAGCACAAGTTTTTGATAAGCGGCAGCAACGGTGTTGCGCGACAGGGCAAGTTCTTCGCTCAACTGGCGGGATGACGGAACCCGCGTTCCAGGAGGCAGCGCACCGGTCACGATGCATTGCAACAGCTCACGCCGGATTTGCTCCTGCAAAGACACATCACCACCACGATTGATGGTGATCGGAAGTTTGAACCGCCTAGCCACACCTGAGAACTAGCGCAGAACACGATGGATCCCAAGACGCAGGAGAGTTCTTGAGACGAGGACCACTGATGTCGCCAAGACCAAGTGCACTAATCGATCGGGTTGATCACCAGCCGCCCATGCGGGGGTACTTGACGAACGCAGCACAAAAGTGCGGCGGCGGACGGAGCAGTGGAGCAGCAGCGGTCCTTCGCCAAAGGTTGGCTAACAGTGCCTGCAAGAACGTCAGAAAGGCGCATGCATCGTTGCCGCTTGACCAATCACGCAACGCCGTCCTTGAAAGCGACCCTGGTTCCGATCGCGCTTAAGGTGCATACCCAACCCATCCGCGCCAGGTGAAAGCGGCGTAGAACTCTGTGACGTTCACAAGACCGGCGCCGGTTAAGATCGCAAGATCTTTATACGGATCAAGAACCGGAAGGCTCTGCTCGATCGCCGCTCGTCCTTGTTCTGCCAAATCGGGGTCAGCTCCCCCTGCAATGGCACATGCGCGGTGTCGGAGAAGCCAAGTGTCTCTCTGCTCTGGACTTTGAGGGAAGCTGCAGTGAACGGCGATAAAGGGTGCGCCCGGCTTCAGCCGACGAACGATGTTTGTGACCGTGTCCTGACGGCTCTTTCGATCCAGAAAGTGTAGGGTTAATAGACTGGTCGCTGCATCGAATGGACCTTCTGGTGCATCATCAATATATCCATGGTGAAGCACAACACGCTCCGTTAACGGAGCGAGGCGTTTGGCGGCTTCGTCAAGCATGGGTTTGGCAGGCTCGACTCCGGTAAAGGTCCATTCGGGATTTTTTGTTGCAAATGCCTCAATTTCTAATCCGCCACCAGCGCCGTGGACCAAAACATGTGCCTCATCAGAAGCGCGCTCACGGATCAAAACACCAATCATCCGGTGAACATCGTGGTAGCCAGGCATAAACTGCGCGGGCCGGTCGGCATATTGAGCAGCATGCGAAGGGTCGTTGAACAAATCTTGGAAAGGGTCGTTGCTGTCAGGCATGGCGATCACGCTCATTTGTTTAGGCAAGCCATCCTCTGCTCGCTGTTTCACCGAGGATCAAGCCTGGTGCTCTTGAGCATCAAGTGCTCGCGCTTCGTCAAGCGATCACAGGCACGATAGCCCCTTCGACAAGCCATCGACTTATTCCGCTCACGAATGGGTTGGCTTCACCACCCTCGCCCACCCCAAGGGGTGAACGTGCCGTCCAGCCGCCCGAGCAAGCACTGCGACGCATTTGCATCATTGTTGCAAAAGAACATCACCTCGAGGGTGATATTAACCTCCACACAGTGAAAAATGAACAGCAGATTTGCATCCGAATGAGAACTGTGTTTCCGTTTATCGAATTTGGGATTTCCAGCTCGGGGAGTGCTTTCATGCGGATCAAACGTTTCACCAATGGCCTACTAATGAGCAGTTCATTGCTCTCAGCTGCGTCTTTCTTGACTGCGCATGCAATTGCGCAAGATGACGATTTGTCGAATCTCGATGTCATCGTTGTGGAGGCGACGCGGAAGGCGGAAAGTTTGCAAGACGTTGGCCTGTCGGTTTCGGCCTTCGACGAGCAGGGTCTCGACCGCGCCGGTATTCAAGATGTCTCAAGACTTGAGCTCATTGTACCGGGCGTTAACTTTGCCTTTGCGGGCAATGATGCGAAGTTCAATGTTCGCGGCGCGAACTCCACCAACACATTCGGTGACAACAGCTCGATCGTTGGTGCATTTGTGGACGGGGTCTACAAAAACCGGGCAAGCCAACAAACCCGTGCATTCTTTGATGTCCAACGGGTTGAATTCTTGAAGGGCCCGCAAGGCACACTCTACGGCCGTAACACCTTCGCGGGCGCGCTGAACCTTTACACCAATGCGCCGGTCATTGGCGAATGGGAAGGCGGACTGGATTACAGCTATGAGCGTTTTGACCGTTCACGGACCGAGGCATTCATCAATATCCCGGTGAACGACACGTTCGCTCTCCGCGTTGCCGGGTTCACGGACGTTTCCGACGGCTACATCACCAACCTCGCTGGCCCAGATATCGGGGCACAGGACGATGCGGGCATTCGCGTTAGTGCCCTTTGGGAACCCTCTGAAAAAGCCTCGTTTATCGCGCGCTATTCCTATATCGAAGAAGATGGGCGTGAGGCTGGCCTCTTTGGCTACACCTTTGTCTGCCGGAACGAGACACCCGATGGCCTTACGGACCCATTCGGATCGGTGCAGGATTGCAGCAACCCTGTCCGTGGTTCAGGCGGAGAGCCCAATGTCCAGGATCTCGATGAGTACACGATCGCACAGGACTACGTGCCGCCCGTGGATCTCACCGAAGAGGTTTTCCAACTCGAGGCCAATATCGACCTAGGCCCGGTGGCCGTGAAGTCGATTTCTGCTTATACGGACTTTGTCAACAATATTGGCTTTGACTTCGACTTCAGCCCAAATCCAAACTCAAATGGTGGGTATGATGAAGAGCTTGAGGTGTTCAGCCAGGAGCTTCAATTCTCCTCGCAACACGGCGGACCTCTTCAGTGGACCGCAGGCGTCTATTTCTCCGATGAGGAACTGTTCCAGACGTTCAGTCTTTATCAGGAGACCGCGCGCGACGATTCAACCCGAGGCACAGTAACAGTCGACGGAACGACCTTCACCCTGCTTGATGGCACCGACATCATCTCGCGTGATCGCGTGTTTGGCGGGTTCTTCGCGGACAGCCAAATCATCGAAACGACCGCTCTCGGTGTCTATGGTCAGGCGGAGTTTTCCGTGACGGAGACGTTCCGGTTAATTGGTGGTCTACGTTATAACTACGAAGACAAAGAATTATCCGCGGGCGGCAGCAACTTCACCGGCGATGTGAATGGTGACAGCGTGGTTGATCGTGTGGTGAATGTTCGTCCGGAATTCGACGGTGCGTCCCCAGATATTCTACCGCGTAGTTCGCGGGATGTCTTCAGCTACAATTTCGACGCAACAGATGCGATCAGTGTGGAAGAAGAGTACGACAACGTCACCTGGCGCGCCGGTGCTGAGTTTGATGTCACCCCGGACATTCTTCTTTACGTAACAGCATCAACGGGGTTTCTATCTGGAGCGCTCAGCACCGGCTCCGGTGCCACAGACGAGCAAGAGTCGCAGGTGATCGAAGTCGGTTTCAAGTCAGTCCTCTTCGACAACACCCTCCGCTTGAACGGGGCCTTCCACTATACAGAGTATGACAACCTCCTCACGCAGCTTCAGCGTGAAGAAGGCGGCATCGTCGTGACGGAGTCAGTCAATGGCGGGGAGATCGAAGCTTACGGTATCGAGCTTGACGGTGTCTGGGCACCAACCGACGAACTCACGATTACCGCCAACCTGACATGGCTCGACTCTGAATACGGAACGTTCGGTCAGAACAATCCTTATCAGTTGTTTAATGGCGAAGTGCAGTCATTTATCGACGTTGAGGGTGAAACCACACCGTGGTCGCCAGAGTTGACCATCGGTGCATCAGCTGCCTACGAGTTTGATCTTGGTGCGAATGGTGTTATCACGCCGGTTGTGCAGTTCTACTATAGCGACGACTACAACACATCGAATCTGCTCTCCATCGACCCTGCACAACAACAAGACTCTTTCACCAAAACCGATATCCGCCTGATTTGGGATACACCGATGGAAGGTGTCAGCCTTGAAGCGTTTGTTGAGAACCTCGAAGACGAAGCCGTCCTGACACGTGGTAACAACAACAGTGACGACGTTGTGCAAACCAGTTTCCAATATCCCCGTAACTGGGGCTTCCGAGCAAAGGTTCGTTTCTAATTCAGCAGATGCCTGAATAATACAAAAAGGGGGCGCTGCTGTGCTCCCTTTTTTTCTTGGTACGATCGGTCCACAGTTAAGATCTAATATATCCGTTTAATGGAGCATCCCCTATGACCGGCTTTGGACCTCTTAATTGGGGGA
>JBCCBY010000139.1:0-7948 GCA_039033795.1 Pseudomonadota bacterium
GTTGGATCGACCGCCACGGCACCGTATGGAAGGTTTCCGCCATTCCTCTCGGCGGCTACGTCAAATTCTTTGGTGATGCGAATGCCGCCAGCGCTGGGACGGCAGGCGGCAATCAGACCGGCACGACACAGTTTAAGTCTCTGCGTGACACGCTTGAAGCCTCGCTGACCGATGATGAAAAGGCTGTTTGCTTCCACTTCCGTCCGACTTGGCAGCGCGCATCCGTGGTTGCGGCCGGCCCCATTGCCAACTTCCTCCTCGCGATTGTCATTTTGGCCGGTCTTCTGATGGCCCTTGGTCGGTTCACGGTCGAACCCGTGGTCGGGCAAGTGGTGGAAGACAGCGCTGCGGCGGAAGCCGGATTTCAGCCTGGCGATCGAATCTTGACACTGAACGGCGGAAACGTCCGATCGTTTGATGCGATGGCCACCAGGGTCAAGCTATCGAGCGGCGAAGAGCTGACGTTTCGGGTGGAACGCGGCACTGAGGTTGTCACCCTTCTTGCGACGCCCCGGCGGGTCGAGCAGGTGGACGGTTTTGGCAACAAAGTGGTGGCCGGACAGCTTGGCGTGTCAGCGGATCCTGATTTTGTTAGTAGGCAGAGATTTGGTCCACTCGATGCGACGGTGGAAGGAACCCGCGAAGTCGGGCGTATTATCAGTGTTACAGGCCGATATTTTGGGCGCCTTTTGACCTTTCGCGAAGACCCTCGTCAGATAGGTGGACCGGTTCGTATCGCGCAGTTTGCGGGGCAGGCGGCCAGCTCAGGTTTTGTTCCTGCTGAGAATGTGACCCTCGCTGATCGATTGGCCACGAGTGGAGCAAATTTTTTGCAGGTGGCGGCGCTGATCTCGATATCCGTCGGATTTTTAAATCTTTTGCCCGTTCCTGTGCTGGATGGCGGTCATCTGATGTTCTACGGATATGAGGCGGTGGCGGGAAAACCGATGAACGAGGCAGTGCAGAATGGCCTGTTTCGCATTGGGCTCGCCCTCGTTGGCACATTGATCATCTTTGTGGTCATTAATGATGTCCTCCGTCTTTTCCAGTCTTAGGATCTGTCGCTCATGACCTTGCCGGCTTCGCGCCCTTTCATTCTTGCGATCATGTCGTTGCTGTTCATTGGGTCCAAGGCGGTGGCGCAGGAAAACTTCACGACCACGGTGCGTCAGATCGTGGTGACGGGTACACAGCGTTTAGAACCCGATACGGTGCGCTCCTATCTGTCGATCACACCGGGAACGACCATCGATCAGGTTGTGATCGATGAGGGCCTCAAAGGTCTCTTCGCCACCGGCCTTTTTGAAGACGCGCAAATGGTGTTTGACGCAAGCAACGGTATCCTGACCGTCGAGGTCGAGGAGAACCCCATCGTCAACCGCGTGATTTATGTCGGCAACCGACGGCTGGGCGACGATAAGTTCGAAGAAGAAGTCGAGCTCGAACCTCGCTCCATTTACACCCGTGCGCGAGCCCAAGCCGATGCGCAGCGCATGATCGAGGTCTACCGACGATCTGGCCGTTTCGGCGCGACCGTCACCCCTCGCGTCAGAGAGCTTGAACGCAATCGGATCGATGTGATTTTCGATATCGATGAGGGCCCAAGGACTGGTGTTCGCGCCGTCAATTTTCTGGGTAATGAGGAATTTTCCGACGCCGAACTCCGCGGCGTCGTTTTGACCGCGCCATCCAGCTGGTGGAACATTCTTGAGAGCAACGACAATTACGACCCCGACCGTTTGGACTATGACCAGGAACTGCTGCGCCAGCACTACAACAAGAACGGTTTTGCGGACTTTGCTGTTGTCTCGGCGGTGGCTGAGCTGACGCCAGATCGCAAGGACTTCATCATCACCATTGAAGTTGACGAGGGTCCAAAATACGATTTCGGCAATGTCGACGTGAACACGACACTCTCAAAGCTTCCCGGCGAGGCCCTTCGACGCCGCGTTCCTATTCGTCCGGGTTCGGTCTTCAACTCGGAGCGCATCGAAGAGGCCGAAGAAGCCCTGACCTTTGCCACCGGCGTTTATGGTTACGCCTTCGTCGATATCTATCCAAGGCTGGACAGAAACCCTGAGACCAAGACGATCGATGTGACCTTTGAGGTCAACGAGGGCCCTCGGGTTTACGTCGAGGAGATCAACATCAACGGCAACCAGCAAACCCTCGACCGAGTGATCCGACGTGAGATGCGTCTTGTCGAAGGGGATGCCTTTAACCGTGTCTTGGTCGATCGATCCGAGCGACGCGTGAAGGGTCTGGGTTTCTTTTCAGAGGTTGAGGTCGAGGAACTGCCGGGAAGTGCGCCCGATCGCTCCGTGCTCAACGTGAACGTCACCGAGCAACCGACCGGCAGTTTCCAGATCGGTGGCGGTGTGTCGTCGAACGACAACTTCATTTTCAACATTCAGCTCGACCAACGCAACCTCGCAGGCCGTGGCCAGAATGTGCTGCTCGACCTCTCCGCTTCACAACGAACCAACCGTGCACGGCTTTCGATCACCGAACCTTACTTCCTGGGTCGCCGCCTTCGCGCGGGTGCGAGCATTTTTGTTCAAGATACAGACTTTGAAGAAGCTGGGTTTGTCTCGCAGTCCTATGGCTTTGGCACCAATTTCGGCTTTCCGGTGTCGGAATTTGCGCAGCTGGGCCTCAATTATGGGCTGCGGTATGACAATCTCGAGCTGACCACAGATATCACGTTTGTGGATGATGCCGATGGCAACCGAGAGTTCAGCGTCGAGCTGATCGATGAAGACGCTGTTCGCCGCGAGAGGCAGGTTGATACATCAACCGGAACCGTTGGTGTGGTGACGACTGATCGATGCAATGTTGTGGTGTTGTCGGACGATCTTAACTGTGAAAATGATGGCGAGTTCGTGACATCATCAATCGGTTACACCCTAAGGATGGACCGAACCAATGACCCGATTATCCCCTCGCGTGGTTATGACATAGCGTTCTCACAGAATTTTGCTGGTCTTGGCGGCGATGTGAACTTTTATCAGTCGACACTGAGAACCTCTTGGTACCATCCTCTACCATTCAATTTCATCGGTTCACTGAAGTTCAGTGGTGGTTATATTCAGAGTTTTAATGATGACGGTGTGCGCCGGAATGACCGGTTTTTCTTGGGCGGGGGCCGCGGTTTCCGCGGGTTTGACGTCGCAGGTGTTGGGCCACGTCTTTTCGATGCTGACGACGCTGTTCTTGGGAGCAGTCGGGGGCAGGCGGTGGGCGCAAGGGCTTATGCCATTGGCTCGGCTGAAGCGCTGATCCCTCTGCCGGTGCCGCCCTCTGCGGGCATCCGCGCCTCTTTGTTTGCTGATTTTGGTGTCGCGGGTCTTGTCAACGAGAGCGATGAAGAGGTGTTCAATGACCCGAGCATCCCCCGCGTCGATCTCTTTGGGGACTCCGATCCCGACGATCCTCTCCAGGCCGGTCTCGATCCGCGGGTGACGGCCGGGGTTGTGGTGAACTGGCGCTCACCCTTTGGGCCCGTTCAGTTTGTTCTTTCGGAGGCCGTGGTCGTCGAGGAGTACGATCGACCCGAGGGATTCCGGTTCTCAGCAGGTGGTCGGTTCTAATCGTTCACCGAGTGTGATCAAGACGGCTCGGCTATTCGGTGGATTTTGGTCCTTTCTTACGGCAAGCTTCAAGTCAAGCGGGGACAAGAAAAATGCTACTGATCGGCACGACCGACACCGTTGGTACCCCATGTTAACGTCCCACTTGCTGATGCTTTCGTCGGCGCGATTGAGGAGTGTGGGGTGCTGATCTAACAATCTTTATACGCCCCAGAAAACGATATGAACTTTCCCGATCCACGCTTTTTCCGTTTAAAGGCCCCGCTCTCGCCGAATGACGCAGCCGATATTGGCGGGGCTAGGTTGGTACGTGACGGAGGTGTTCCGATCACGGCGGTCGCGGATGCTGCGCTCGGCGGCGAGGGTGCGCTGAGTTTTGCGGAGAAATTGGACGCGTCGCTCGGCTCGGTTGCCGTGGTGATCGTGCCCGAGGGAAAAGCAGACAGCGTTCCTGACACGATCCACTCTGTGGTTGAGGCCGGATCGCCCCGCCTCGCATTTGCAAAAATCGCTGCCGCTCTTTTTGAAAGCAAGAGCGAGTCGGCACGCAAGGATGACACGCCCAGCGTGATTTCTGATGAGGCGATAATTCATCCGCATGCTGTTATAGGCCCAGGTGCACATATCGCAGACGGAGTGGTGATTGGGCCTTATGCTGTGATTGGACACGGCGTGACCATTGGTGCTGGTACGCTGATTGGCCCTCAGACGACAATTTCTCACACAACGATTGGCGCCGGATGCCGAGTCTCTGCCGGTGCGCGTATCGGCGAGGCAGGTTTTGGTTATGTTCCTGGGGAGGCGGGCGCGGTCTATATTCCACAGCTGGGTGCGGTTAGGATTGGGCATGCCGTGGATATCGGGGCGAACAGCACAATTGACCGGGGTATGCTGACGGACACCGTGATTGGTGACGGCACCAAGATCGATAACCTCTGTCAGGTGGCGCATAACTGCAAGCTGGGCCGCTCTGTGCTGATTGCTAGCCAAACGGGCGTTTCTGGGTCTTGTGTGATCGGTGACGGTGTGATGATGGGCGGCCAGGTTGGCATGGGCGACCACCTGACGATCGGCGATGGAGCGGTTCTTGCTGCGCGGAGCGGATTGATGCGTGATGTCGAGCCCGGTGGCCGTGTGGGGGGAACACCTGCTAAACCTGTCAGGCAATGGATGAAAGAAGTGGCGGTGCTGGGCCGTCTTGCGGAAAAGAAGTGATGACTGAACACGATGATGCTCTGCCCGATCTTGATGTCGCCGGTATTCAGGCCCTTATCCCGCATCGTTTTCCGTTTTTGATGATCGATAAGCTGACCAACATTTCGCGGACAGAAGGCGCGGTCGGTATCAAGAACGTGACCATCAACGAACCCTACTTTCAGGGCCATTTCCCTCAGATGCCGGTGATGCCAGGTGTGTTGATTATTGAAGCTATGGCACAAACGGCTGCTTCTTATACGGTGTGTGCAGATAATCTCGACTCCGACGGAAAGGTTGTCCTTTTTATGGGCGTTGAGAAAGCCAAATTTCGAAAGCCTGTGGTTCCCGGTGATCAATTGGAACTGCATGTCAGAGTCAGCCAGCGGAGACCACCGGTTTGGAAGTACGAAGGCAAAGCCAAGGTTGACGGCAAAGTGGTTGCTGAAGCAATTTTCGCGGCAATGTTGGCGGAGGGTAAGTGATGGCGGTTCATCCGCGTGCGATCGTCGAGGATGGAGCTGAATTGGGCGAAGGCGTTGAAATTGGTCCATTCGTTCACGTCGGACCCCATGTGAAGCTAGGAAATGGTGTTAAGCTTCATCCCCATGCGGTGGTTTTGGGGCATACCACTATTGGTGATGAGACCGAGGTGATGCCTTTTGCGGTGCTCGGAATGCCACCGCAGCACCTCAATTATAAGGGTGAAACGACCACTTTGACCATTGGTGCACGGAATCAAATCCGTGAGCATGTGACCATGCATCCGGGAACGGAACAAGGCGGAAGCCGAACAGTTGTGGGCGACGACGGCCTTTACATGGTGGGTTGCCATGTTGCGCATGACTGTATTATTGGAAACAATGTGATCATGGCGAACAATGCCACGCTGGGTGGGCATATTGAAATCGGAAATTATGTCTTCGTCTCTGGCATCACGGCAATCCATCAGTTTACACGCCTTGGAAATTATTGCTTTGTTGGTGGCGGCGCTATTCTCGGAAGTGATGTTATTCCGTATGGGTCAGTTTTTGGTAATCGTGCCAAACTCGAAGGCCTCAACATCGTCGGAATGAAACGCCGCGGCATGGACCGCAAGGCAATCCATTCGATCCGCGCTGCCTACCGTTTGCTCTTCGCCCCAGAAGGCACGCTGCAGGAACGAATTGCTGATGCCGCAGAGCTCTACAAAGACTCGCCCATCGTGATGGAGATCGTCGACTTTATGAAGGCCAATAGCGAGGAGAACCGGCCGCTATGCCTTCCGGCTCAATAGCTGAAGGCGGCTGGTCGCGTCTTGGTGTTCTCGCTGGAAGTGGCAGTCTACCCCTTCGTGTGGCCCAGGCGGAGGCGAAAGCGGGGCGTGAGCCATTTGTTGTTCGGCTTACCGATGATGATAGCCCGATCATCGCCTACCCCAATGAGCGGGTACAGATTGGCGAACTGGGACGCGTCATCAAGCGGTTAAAGACCGAAGGCTGTGATGCTGTGTGCCTCGCAGGACAGCTCCAGCGACCAAATTTTGCTTCGATCATCCCCGACTGGCGCGGCGCACGGGTTCTGCCAAAGGTCGTCGCAGCCGCGCGTAAGGGTGACGGCGCCATTATCGATGTGATGGTGGGTGTCTTTGAAGGCGAGGGATTTTTGGTTGTTGGTGCCGAGGCAGCGGCGAGCCAACTCCTACTCCAAGCAGGACCCCTTGGTCAAAAAACACCGTCCGCAGAAGATGTGGCTGATATCGCTAAGGGTGCGCGCGTGGTCGAGGTGTTGGGGCCGTTCGATGTGGGTCAAGGCGCCGTGGTGCGTCGGGGCTTTGTTCTCGCAATCGAAGCGGCGGAGGGTACCGATGCCATGCTCCGTCGCTGCGCTGAACTTCCCGAGACCTTAAAGGGGTATGAGCCGGGCCAGGAGAAGAATTCCGTTGGCGTTCTTGTGAAGCGTCCCAAACCGCAGCAGGAATTGCGGGTTGATCTTCCGACAATTGGTGTAGAAACGATTGAACGCGCTGCCGCGGCTGGCCTCGCCGGCGTGGCAGCAGAGGCCGAACACGCCCTGATCATTGATCGCGAAGACATCATTGCGAAGGCGAATGAGGTGGGGATCTTCGTCTACGGCTATCGCGCTGAGGAGCTCCCGGATTGACTCGGACGGTTCTTCTTGCCGCCTGCGAGCCGTCGGGTGATGCGCTTGGCGCGTCCCTGATGGCCGCGCTGAAAAAGCTGGCGCCTGATTTGCGTTTCATTGGCGGCGGCGGACCGCTTATGACCGCGCAAGGGTTAGAGAACCCTCTAGATACAGATCAATTGGCAGTGATGGGCCCAGCGGATGCATTGGCTGCCATCCCAAAAGCCCTGGGTTTGGCGTCGTCACTCGGAAAGCTTGCACAAGATGAACAGCCCGATGCTGCGGTCTTGGTCGACAGCTGGGTTTTCTCAAAACTGGTGGCCGGGAAAATCAAAAAAAAGGCCCCGGGAACAAAACTCGTTAAACTCGGTGTACCGCAGGTTTGGGCATCACGTCCCCAACGTGCGCCCGTGGCCGCAGAACTCTTTGATCTGCTTTTGTGTCTGCTGCCCTTCGAGCCGAAGCACTTTACCGAACTCGGCGGCAATGCAGTTTTTGTGGGCAACCCAAATTATCAGTTGGCCTCATCCACGCCGCGCTCGGGGCCTGTGTTCCGGGCCAGGTACGAACTTGGCGATGCGCCGCTTCTTCTTCTCTTGCCGGGCAGTCGAAACGGTGAAGTGAAGCGGTTGCTCCCTGTCTTTGAGGCGACCCTGCAAGACATCACCTCTCGTGTTCCGGGCTTGCGCGCGGCTGTTATAGCCGCTCCTGCAGTCGAAGAGCGCGTGAGGGCGACGGTGGAGACGTGGGAAAACAAACCATTGATCATACCGCCCGACGATCGCTTCAATGCTTTCGATGCTGGTGATGTTGCCCTTGCGGCGTCGGGCACGGTGACGACTGAGTTGGCGCTGGCGGGCACGCCGATGGTGGTGACCTATAAGGTTGCTCCGCTTGCTGCTTTTTATGCCAAAAGAGTGATCACGACTCCTTTTGTCACGATCCTGAATATCATGGCAGGCGAAGCTGTGATTCCAGAGCGAATTCAACAGGATTGCATGCCGTCACAGCTAAGTGCGGATGTCATCCGCCTTTTCCAA
>JBCCBY010000140.1:0-7933 GCA_039033795.1 Pseudomonadota bacterium
AACTGAACACTGCTGGGAAATCCTCCGCGCTGGGCGTTTCGGCGACTCGCCTCCACGGCAGCGCCATCGCGATCGGCCCCTATGATTTGTACGTTGATGTTATCCTGGTCGCCGTCATTTTTTATCGCCTGCCATCGCTGTTCATCAAACGGGACCAACCGTTGAAAGGCAAAATCTCGATCCTGTCCCGGTGCTTTTCCCAAGGCCCACGAGGCTGCTTCAAGCGGGATGGTGCCGGACCCGCACATCGGATCGATTAAAGGCTCGTTGCCGGTGTAACCGGCCGCGCGAAGAAAAAGCGACGCCATCGTCTCCCGCAAGGGGGCCTTCACGACGTCCTGCTTATAGCCTCGTTTGTGTAACAGTTCTCCCGACGTATCGATGCTGACGGTGCATCTATCTTTCTCGATACGGACCAGTATCTTGATCGTGTTCGTCTCGCTTTCCACCGCGCCCGCCTTGGCGATAGCGGCCTTGCGCACGCGTTCACTCGCAGCACCCGAATGATAGATCTTTGATGCTCGGCATGTGGCCTCGACTGTGATCGGTGTCTGCGGATGAACGATGGTCTCCCAAGGCAGCATCCGTGCTCTTTTGTCGAGGGTCGAAAGATGGGCGGCGCGAAAGCTGCCAAGACGAACGAGCACCCGGTTGGCCCCGCGGAGCCAAAGGTTGGCGCGCCAAACATCCGTCCAAGCACCTTGGCATTCGACCCCGCCCGCAACGCTGCGCAACCCTTGAAAGCCAAGTTGTTGCGCTTCCTCAAAGAGCCAGGGCTCAAGCCCCGGAAAGGTCGCCATAAAGATCGTCAGAACATCACGCCGATGGTGATCATCCTTGATCGTCATCACCGGCGACACGTTGGGCCAGGGCTGCGGCCATAAATCTGTCGAGATCTCCGTCGAGAACAGCGTCGGGGCTTGGGCTTTCCACGCTGGTGCGGAGGTCTTTCACCATTTGGTATGGTTGCAGCACATAGGACCGAATCTGGTGACCCCAGCCTATTTCTGTCTTGCTTGCGGCCTGCGCGTTGGCCTCTTCTTCGCGTTTTTGCAGCTCTTGTTCATAAAGCCGTGCTCTGAGCATGTCCCATGCCGCTGCACGGTTTTTGTGTTGCGATCGTTGGGACTGGCACTGCACAACAATTCCGGTGGGCTCGTGGGTGATCCTAACGGCTGAATCCGTCGTGTTCACGTGTTGACCGCCCGCACCCGATGCGCGGAACGTATCGATCCGACAATCGCTCTCGTTGATCTCAATCTCGATCTTGTCATCGATCACAGGATAGACCCAAACGCTCGCGAATGACGTGTGCCGTTTGGCGGCTGAATCAAAGGGGCTGATCCGCACCAACCTATGCACACCGCTTTCTGTTTTCATCCATCCGTAGGCGTTGTTTCCTTTGACAAGGATGGTGGCTGATTTAATCCCTGCCTCTTCACCCGACTGTTCTTCAAGCACATCAACCTTGTGCCCCTTGGACTGCGCCCAACGAACATACATCCGAAGAAGCATCGAAGCCCAGTCATTCGACTCCGTGCCCCCTGCCCCAGAATGGACCTCCAGATAGGTGTCGTTGCTGTCGGCCTCACCGGACAACAGGGCCTCGAGCTCAGCCGTTTGCGCGCGTCCGGCGAGCTCCTTCATTGACGCTTCGACATCGTCAATGGAACCCTCATCGTCTTCGTCCTCCGCCATTTCAGCGAGTTCAAGAAGGTCCGTACGCTCCTGCGCAATGTCGGTGAGTGCACTGATGGCATTTTCCAGCCGTGTGCGTTCTTGCATCAGCTTTTGCGCGTTTTGGGGATCATCCCACAAGGTAGGGTCTTCGGCTTTTTCGTTCAGCTCTTGCAGCCGGGCATTGGCGACGTCCCAGTCAAAGAGACCTCCTCAGCAGGGCCAGCGACTGCTGCACCTGCTCTGACGCATGGGTGATTTCGGCTCTCATGTTGGATCCAAACGACTAGACGCCGGATCTAGGCGTCCGTTGTGGATCGGGCAAGCGGAGAAGCGCCTGCTCCACCATAGCTTCGGGGCTACTCGGCCTTGGCAGCCACCACTTCAATCTCGATCAACCATCCCGGCGCGGCGAGACCGGCGATCTCAATGGCTGACCGGGAGGGAAGGTTCGGCTGCTCGTCGGTTCCAAAGAACTGGGTATAGCCCGCCATGAAGCCTTCGAAATCCATTTGGCCTGTCATGGGATCGGCCACGAGATAAGCCCGCATCATGACCACATCACCAAGATCATATCCGGCAGCAGCGAGCCGTTCCGATATGGAGGACAGAACATTGACCGTCTGGGTTTCCATATCACCAAAGGTCGTGATGTCCGCAAAGCTGCCGCCTTCCACGATCGCTGGCGGAACTGCGCCACTGGCAAAGAGCAAATCCGTGCCAGCGGTCACCTCGATCGACTGGGAGATCGGAAAATCAGATCCGGGGATAGGGTTGCGTTCGATCTCTCCGCTCGCGCTGTTGTTTCCGCCACCGCAAGCCGACAAAACAAACGCGAAAGCAAGACAAGCAATAGGAGCGAGACGCATAGAATTATCCTCGTTGGGCCAACTTCGTGACATCGGTGATCGACGCCACTGCTCGGTGGGCGGAAAGAATCGCGCCCTCTTGCCATCCTGATAGCTGGGACAGGTAGTCACCAGCAAACGAAATCCGACGGTCAGGATCACGAAGCACCGCATAAGGGGTGCTGTCGGCTGATCCATCGCGGCCCATCAACCAGGCCCAGCCGCCTTTCGAGTAGGGCTGATCCTTCCAGTCAATGTTGTAACCAGCGACCACGTCCTCATCGAATGCATCGTGCAGGCGCCGGCCATAGCTTGCTGATCGCGCAAGCTGATCTTCGAGGCTGTAGTCGTTCCAGACTTCGGCATGATTGCCCACCGTGTAAGCGCCGAGCATCACGCCGGTTTTATTGCCAAATCCAGCCGACGGATACCAATACTGCATGATCGGGGCATCAATCGACGATGCACCGCCATAAATCCCGTCATCCTGTTCCCAGAACCGGCGTTTGGCCGACCACGCGATTTTTGACGTCTTTTCATAAAGGCCAGCGGCCTCTTCCACTGCCTTCGCATGGCTCTCCGCAAGCTGAAGATCAGCGCTGGCCAGAACAGAAAGGGGGGCGGTGACGACGCAATAGTCAGCGCTGAGGCGACGGACCTCGCCATTGCGGCGCTCACGGACTTGGCAGGTTACTCCGTCATCGGTCTGGGACAGGCCAACGAGCTCTGTTCCCATGAGGCGCTCGGCCTGCACGTGACGGTCAAACCCTTTCACCACCCCATCCATGCCTCCAACCGGTTGCATCAAGGAGGTTTGCCACTCGATCCAATCATAGGTCGACATAGAGATCGCTAGGGCAGGACTTTTGGCGAGCTCTTCGAGAGGAATGGGCGGTAGGCCATTGGGCATTTCCATACCCGCGTCGAGATGGCGATCCATGCCGCCTCTATAGGAGGCATTGAATGGGCCGGCATGCATGGTCCTTAAGCGGAGAAATGTCTCAATTGCTTGCTTTTGAGGACCATCCATCCCCTCGGTAAGAACACCATATTTAAGCCCCTCGAGGGCCACGTCTTCCATGGCTGCATAGACAGAATAGCGAGCATGGCGGTGCCGCATCCGCTCACCGCCCTGGCACGCATCGCTGAGGAAATAGGCGTTCTGGTTTTCGTAGAGGAACGGTTCGAGCGCCACACCAAACTCTCGGCAATAGCCCAAGAGATTGTGGTGAAATCCGGGAATCCTTGCCGGCCCGGCGTTGAAGTAGTCGCCTTCGCCAAAACGGACCGTCTGTTGGCCGTCGCGGTGCTCGACTTTTTCGCCGTCGCGCCATGTCCAGTTTCGGCCGCCCAGACGGGTACGCGCCTCCACAACAGTCGTGCGGTAGCCGACCTGTTCGAGTTCGTAAGCAGCCGTGAGACCAGCCACACCGCCGCCGATGATCACAACGCTCGCCCCGCCGCCATCAACATCGCGCCTTGGCTTTTTCGCCTCGTCAAGTTCGGCAGCGTAGCCATAGCGGAAAGCGGCCGCGCCGCTCCCCGTCACCCCAAGCCATTTTGTGATGTCGCGCCGTGTCAGTGCCATAAACTTACTCCTAGGCAGACAGCGTCGTCATATTTTCGCAATGCAGCAACCGAAAAATTCACCGCTATCGCGAAAATCGACAGAAACTGCTGATGGATTGCTGGACTTAGGCGTGGTGCGGTCTAGTGCCCCATATCGGTGCGACCGGTCCTGACGAGGTAATCAGCAGCAATTCCATAGCGAGGATCGTCAGCGCTCGGTTCGATCAGCTGTCCAGCGATCCGCAACAGACGTTGGCAGTCGGGGGAAAGATGGCGAAGATGCAGTGTTTTCCCGGCTGCTTGGTATTTGGCAGCAAGGGCATCGATCGCGGCGAGACCAGAATGGTCCGCGACCCGCGCCTCACCAAAATCGATAATCACGTCATCGGGGTCGCGTGATGGATCAAAAAGGCTGGCAAAGCTCTCGGTGGATCCAAAAAAGAGAGGGCCCTCGACCTTATAGACTTTACTCCCCGCGGCATTGATTTCCGACGAGCTGATCCGCATCCGGACGGCCTGCTTCCATGCGAACACGAGCGCTGAGACCACAACGCCAACGAGAACAGCAACTGCAAGGTCTTCAAGCACGGTCACCACGGTGACGATTAAAATCACGAGGGCATCTGACTTCGGAACGCGGGCAAGAATCTGAAGAGACTTCCACGCGAATGTCCCCAACACGACCATGAACATCACACCAACAAGAGCCGCAAGCGGGATGGCTTCGATTGGTTTCGACGCGAAGAGAATAAAAGCGAGAAGGAACAGCGCCGCCGCGATGCCTGAGCTGCGTCGGCGACCGCCTGACTTCACGTTGATCATCGATTGCCCAATCATGGCGCAACCACCCATGCCGCCGAAAAAACCTGTGATCACATTGGCCGCGCCTTGGGCGACACATTCCTGGCTCGCGCCGCCCTTTTCCCCTTTGATCTCACCGACAAGGTTTAAGGTCAGAAGGCTCTCGATCAATCCAATCGCTGCGAGAATAACAGCATAAGGAAGAATAACACCGAGTGTTTCGAAACTGATAGGAACCTGCGGCAGATGGAGTGACGGCAAACCACCTTGGATCGACGCCAAGTCCCCAACGCGCGGAACATCGATGTTGAAGCCAATCACAAGCGCAGCAACCGTCGCAATAGCCACGAGCGGTGCAGGGACAGCTTTGGTGATCCTGGGCAAGCCCCAAATGATCACCATGGTCAGCGCCACAAGCGCCAAGGTCGCAAAAAGCTGCCCGCCTTGCATGAACGCATGGCCACCATCATCCGTTGGTACTCGGAATTGTTCGATCTGCGCCAAGCCGATAACGATGGCCAGGCCATTCACAAAACCCAGCATCACAGGATAAGGCACCATACGGATAAACTTGCCCCAGCGAAGCGCGCCAGCAATGAGCTGGAGGATGCCCATGAGCACGACCGTGGCAAAAAGATACTCAACCCCATGGCTCGACACGAGCTCGACCATCACCACCGCCAGCGCGCCCGTGGCACCGGAGATCATGCCCGGCCGGCCGCCGATCAGTGCTGTCACCAACCCCACAAGAAAAGCAGCATAAAGACCAACGAGGGGATGAACGCCCGCCACGAACGCAAAAGCAACAGCCTCCGGCACCAACGCCAAGGCAACCGTGAGCCCCGCAAGAACCTCCACCCGAAGGATTGCAGGGGTCAGCGAGTTGATATCGTTGGCGGTGGTCCGCGCATAGCTGCGTATGGCGGTGAACCCATCCGCAAAAAGACTTGGGTTGTTGGAGACTGTCATCATGATCCAAAGGAAAGCCAACAGCCTCCCTACAGGATTTTGTGCGCCGCAGCAAGTCTTGGCAATTCCTGCCGAGACGCTGTGCTTTAATAGATCACGCCGAGATCGCTATCCACGTCCTCGTCACCAAAGCCGCGGCCCTGGGCGCCGTCTGTTCGGAAGCGGTTGCGGCCATAGATATCGTCTTCGGCCTTGAAGGCTTCCAGGATGACGTTGCGCTCATTGGGCGCCGCTGGACGCCCCGTTTTTGCGTTCACCCGCACCAAACGAATGCCGGATGGTGCACGGAAAGGGACCACTTTTTCTTGCTCGAGCGCGGCGCGCATAAAGCGGCCAAAGATCGGCGCCGCCACGTTGCCGCCGCCCTCTTCGTTACCGAGGCTTTGCGGCAAGTCGTAACCGACAAAAACGCCCACCGTGATATCGGGTGAGAACCCGACGAACCAGGCGTCACGGTAATCGTTCGTGGTGCCAGTTTTTCCCGCGAGTGGCGGGAGCGGGTCATCGAGTCAAAGCTCTCGCACCCGAGTGCCGGTCCCCCGTTGGATCACCCCTTCCAGCATCGACACCATTTGGAACGCAGTCCGCGGATCAATCACCTGGGAGCGATCATCAGGCAAGATCGGCTCTGGTTGCTCGTCCCATTGCTCCGCATTGCATCCAAAGCAGGTTCGCTCGTCCCAGGCAAAAATGGTGGTGCCATTGCGGTCTTGGATGCGGTCAATGATCGTCGGTTCGATCTTTTTCCCGCCATTGACGAACTGCGCATAGGCAGCGGTGAGGCGCATTAGCGTTGTCTCCCCTGCACCGAGGGAGATCGACAGGTTGCGGGGCAACCGATCCGAGACACCGAGACGCTCCGCATACTCAATAATAGGACCAATACCGAGGTCTTGGGCGAGACGTGCGGTCATTGTGTTCCGTGATTTCTCAAGGCCAAGACGAAGCGTCGATTCGCCATAAAAACGGTCAGCCACATAGTTCCCAGGCTTCCACCACGTGCCATCAAGACCCGGCGCCACAAAAGGCGCATCGAGATAAATCGATGATGGTGTGTACCCTTGGTCGAGGGCGGCTGCGTAAATGAAGGGTTTGAAGGTCGAACCCGGCTGGCGCCATGCCTGGGTCGCCCGGTTGAACTCGGAAAGGCCAAAGGAAAAACCACCCACCATGGCAAGCACGCGCCCCGTGTGCGGATCCATCGCCACCAAGCCGCCATTCACCGCGGGAATTTGACGGAGCGCATAACCGGCTGCCCCTGCCGTCGGCTCCGCCAAGATGACATCACCAACAGCCAGAACCGAGCGAACGCTTTCGATCTCCGGTCCCACCGTGTTCGTATCAATATGCTCCCTCGCCCAGTCGAGGTTCGGAAGGGTGATCACGCCCTCGCTGCCATCGAGGAAGCCAATATTCGCAACCGCTCGGCTTGTCTCGAGCACCACCGCCAAGCGCCATGGCGATAGATCGGGCGCGATCGTCCGATCAGCCAGGAGGCGCTCACGCGCTTCGTCAAGCGAGAGGGCCCAGAGTGGGCGCTCTGCATCACCTTCTTTTTCGATCGCCGTCGACGCCGTCAGGTCATCGGGCAAAACCGTCGTGGTCAACGGTCCGCGCCAACCATGTCGTTGATCATATTCAACGAGCCCCTCACGAAACGCGCGTTGTGCCTGCTCTTGCAAAACCGGCTCGATTGTCGTGCGCACCGACAGACCGCCGTCATAAAGAGCGTCGGTGCCGTAGCGGCCCGCCACATCGCGGCGCACCGCCTCGGCAAAATACTCAAGGGTCGAGGACCGCGCGCCCAGCGGCGGCGCGATTGATGCGCCAAGCGGCTGGCTGCGGTAAAAAGCCAGCTCATTTTCGGCAAGATACCCATCTTCGGTCATCCGTCCGAGGATCCAGTCCCGCCGCTCCACAGCGCGGCTCAGGCCCCGCACCGGATGATAGTTCGCCGGCGCTTTGGCCAAGGTGGCAAGATACGCCGCCTGGTGCGGCTGGATCTGATCAAGCGAGACGCCGAAGTAATTAAGCGCCGCCGCCGCCACACCATAGCTGCGGTTACCGAG
>JBCCBY010000141.1:0-7925 GCA_039033795.1 Pseudomonadota bacterium
CCGTAGCGATCGCGTGCTCCTGGCTTTGGGTCGCTCTTCTGACGGAGGCCCTTTTGCCCTCATGGGTTCTGAGGGCTGAGGGGATGCTCCAGGGATGGGCCACTGGCGCAGGCTGGCCTGGGCAGCCCTAATACGACCGTCGTTGAGACAATTAAGCGACCCACTTCTTCTAAGAAAAAGTAGGTTACTGGAAAGCGGGTCGGGTCCTTTGCTCGGGCTGGCCCGCTTTTTCCTTAGGTGAATCACGTAACTCTGACGTGAGCAAGGAAAAATTCAATTGATCACCTTGAGGCGCTTAGCGTCGAAGACCTTGAGGACCTGGTCGAGCTCGTGCCCCCGCTTGAGCACCTGGCCGCCCATCGACACCACCGACCAAGCGCCCTGCCTCTTTGCCAATTTCGGTTGTTTCTCAATACGGTAAAGAGGTGCCTCGGCGGCTCGGCGGAAGACCGAAAACACCGCCCGATCGGCCAGATCGTCGATCGCGTAGTCCTTCCAATCGCCCTTGGCGACAAAGAACCCATAAAGCTGCAGCAGGCGATCAAGCTCGCGGCGATCGAAATAGACAGAGGCGCTTGGCCGCGATTGGCCTTGGATCGTCATACTCATAACCACCACGCTAATCCAAAACCGCGGCAGAACAAGGGTCCTGCGGGAGAACGCTGAGACGCCCCATTGGGTCCACATTGAGGCCGCAATCCCCTGCGATCCTTCTTCACGGCCAGGCGCAGGATCGATCCTAGCCTTCGGAACATCTCGCCCCCCAGCCCCCCGAGGGCTTGTCTGCGTCTGGCCACCTTCTTCGCCGAAGCCGCTGTCCTTGCGACAGATCAATAGCCGCGCCGGCGCTCGTCCGGCAGCATCCTTCGGTCATAGGAGCGGTGGAGCGAGGGATGGCCGGAGAAACGACGCTTGCCAGGCAACTGATCACCGACGGTTTATCGAGGGCAAAAGCCGACGGCGCACAATCCGAAGACTCACTGTTACGCGCCCTTCTTGGCGAAGTGCTGTCGGAACTCTCCAAGTCCCGCAAGCGCGCCGACCTTGATAGTTTCATCAACCACCACTTGGACAATCTTGGTGAAGACGAGTGGGTGATCACGAGAGGAAGCTGACGGGGCGATCAACCAGCCAAACCCTATCGCATCCGGCTCAATGGGGCTTGCATCGCCGATAGAGTGCATTACGAGCGGCCTATGCCCTCTCTTGCTGTTCTTCTTGTTCCGCTTTTTGGAACGATTGCTGTTGGTGCCGCTGTCCGTGGCTTCCGCCTTTTTGATGCGGAGGACGCGCGGCGTTTCAGCCGCTTTGTTTTCATGGTGGCGATGCCGGTGGCGGGGTTTGATTTTCTCCGACAAAGCGATCCGCCTACCGATATTCTTCTTGGCATGGGATCGGCCTATCTTATTGGCCTTATCATCACCGCTGGTTCGGCTTTTATCATCAGTCGAAACATTCTCGGCCTCACAGTCAGAGAGGCTGGCGCTGCGGTTTTTGCCTCAACATGTGGCAACGCAATATTCCTCGGTATACCAATTGCCCTTGCCGTGCCGCAATGGACGGCTCCCTTCTTTATGCTTATCATCTTTGAGGGAACATTCGTGTTTGCGATCGGCACGGCGCTGATGACCTGGCCTGAAGGGGACGGCGCGACCGAACGGTTGGTTCAAAGCGGCCTTGGCGCGGTCGGTCGAGCGATCAGGAATCCGATCATCATTGGCACGCTCTTGGGTTTGGGTGCTTCGGTTTTCAATGTGCCTGTGCCCGAGCCGTTCGCGGAGCTTTTTGGTTTCATGTCGCGCATCGTCGGTCCTGTTGGGCTGTTTGTCCTGGGGATCAGCATCGTCGATATTGTTGCCAAGGGTGAGCTTGGCGGGGTGAAAGCGCCGCTTTTGCTCATTCCGATGAAGCTCGTGGTGTTCCCGGCGGTCACGGGGGGCCTTGTGTGGTTGTTCACCAACGATTCGGGCGCCACCGCAGCCGCGATGCTGTTCACCGGGCTCCCCTCGGCCGTGGCGTCGATCGTTCTCTCAAATGTCTACGGTCAGTGGCAGAGCGGGGTGACGGCGCTGGTTGGGATTGGGTCACTCTGTGGGCTGATGACGCTTCTTCTTTTCCTCCTTGTTGCTATTCCATCGTGATATTGCACCGCGGCAAGGACAGGCGCACACTCACGGAGAAAAAGAAGAAAAAGGTCGGCAATGACAGATATCCAAACGGTGGGTGTGATCGGTGCGGGTCAGATGGGCGGCGGAATCGCCCATGTCCTTGCGCTGGCAGGCTATGGGGTTCGTCTCCACGACGTCCAAGAGGCGGCCATCGGGCAAGCGATCGACTTGATTGATGGCAATATGGGCCGCCAGGTGAACAAAGGCCGGATTACCGACGAGGTGAAAAGCGCCGCCCGCGCCCGAATTCTGCCTGCCCCGACAGCGCAAGAGCTTGAGACCTGCGACCTCGTCATTGAGGCAGCGACCGAGAACATCGAGCTCAAAAAAACGATTTTCCGCAACCTCTGTGACGTGCTGAAGCCCGACGCCCTGATTGCCACGAACACCTCATCGATCTCCATCACAGCGCTCGCCGCCGTGACCGATCGGCCCGACCGCTTCATCGGCCTTCATTTCATGAACCCGGTGCCGGTGATGAAACTTGTCGAGGTGATCCGCGGCATCGCAACCAGCCAAGACACCTTCGAGGCCGCCCAATCCATCGTTGAGCGGTTGGAAAAAGTGATGGCCGTGTCGGAGGACTTCCCCGGCTTCATCGTCAACCGCATTCTGATGCCGATGATCAACGAGGCGATTTACACCCTTTATGAAGGCGTCGGGACGGTCGAGGCCATTGACACAGGCATGAAGCTGGGTGCGAACCATCCGATGGGACCCCTTCAGCTTGCTGATTTTATTGGGCTTGATACGTGTCTGTCCATTATGCAGGTGCTTTATGAGGGGTTATCGGATTCCAAGTATCGTCCGTGCCCTCTGCTTGTGAAATATGTCGAGGCGGGTTGGCTTGGCAAAAAGGCAGGCCGCGGCTTTTATGATTACAAAGGTGAAGCGCCCGTTCCGACTCGCTAAACCTTAGTGATGAACAAAGGCGACAGAGCGATGGGTATCCGCTAGCGGGCTGCCAACGCTGTCCGGGGAAGACCGCTCATGATCCGCAACCTAACGTTCGCGTTCGGCGCCGCTGTGCTGGCTGCTTGTGAAACCATGGGTGGTCAGCAACCGACGCCGGACACGGCCCTTTTCGATGATTACCGCGGCTCACCGGAGGTGGTACGCGGCGCGGGAAGCGGCGGTGACCAAGCGACCGGTGTTGTGTTCAACGATCGCAACCGCAACGGCACACAAGATGAAGGGGAGCCCGGCCTACCCGGTGTGAAGGTCTCGAACGGCGTCAACGTCGTGCTGACCGACGCGCAAGGCGGCTATAGGCTTCCAAAACGAGACGACATGGCCGTCTTCGTGATCCAGCCGTCGGGTTACCAAGTGCCGCACAATGACCATTGGTTGCCGCAATTTGCCTATCAGCATAAACCCAACGGTTCGCCTAAGGATTTTCGATTTGGTGGCCTGGCACCCACGGGCCCGCTGCCGGCAGCAATCAATTTCCCCCTGATTGAGGTGAGCGCAACCAATGCGTTCGGTTGCGCCGTGCTTGGGGACACCCAAACCTATGCCAACCAAGAGATCGGCTATTTCCGCGATAGCACGGTGGACGATCTTCTGGACCGCGCTGAGAAGGTTGATTGCGCCCTCGCGGTGGGGGACGTGGTGGGTGACGACCTTGGTCTCATTCCCCGCATTGCTGAACTCATTGGTACCCTGAAAGCACCGCAATGGTGGGTTCACGGCAACCATGATCTCGACTTCGATGCTGATTTTGACGACGACAGCGCTGACAGCTGGCGCGCCCTCTGGGGCCCGAATTACTACGCTTTCGAGATCGGCGACGCCCTTTTTATCGTTCTTGATAACGTGGTTTATCCTTGCACAGCGAAAGACGCAGAGCTGGCTGGCCGCGATTTTTGTACGCTGAGCAGAGAGAAGATGTACAATGCTCGTGTTACTGAAGACCAGATGGCGTTTGTTGAGAATCTTCTGGCTTTAACGCCCGAGGATAAGCGTATCGTCCTTGCCCACCACATTCCCTTTGTCAGCTTCGTCGATATGGACTCAGCGCAGCATCAAACCGATCATGTGAACGATCTTTACGCACTGATTGGCGACCGACCTGCGCTGTCGCTTTCAGGCCATACCCACACGATCGCCAATTTCTCGCCCGGTGACAGCTATGCTGACTGGGACGAGCAGGTGAACGTCGAAGCGCTTCCCTTCAGGCATATCATTGTCGGTGCCGGCTCCGGGTCTTGGTACATGGGCGATTTCGATGTGCACGGCACACCCATGGCGCTTCAGCGTATGGGCGCCCCCAAAGGCTGGCTCGATCTTCAGTTCGACGGCGCACGGTTTGTTGAGACCTATCACGGCGCCAATCTAGGCCGTGAGCGGAGCATGTGGCTCTCAGTGAACACCCCAGCCTTTAGAAGCTGGGCGGGCCAAATCATCCGGTGGAGCAACACGCCGGGCCGCCAGCGTGATCCGGTCCCGCCTCTCTCGATCAACGACTTGCCTGACGTCAAGATCATCACACCGACGGACCTTCGCCGCGGCACCTACCTCACAGCGAATGTCTGGGCTGGCTCGACCGACACCCAAGCCGCCCTCACCCTCGCGGGACGGACGATTCCGATGATCCGTACCCAAGAAGCGCGAGGCGAGACCGCGCGCATCGGGACCGAATGGGCCGACCCATTCGCCATGCAGCGTCAGCTCTCGGTGGCGCGGTTTGCTTACGAGAGTCGCTCGGGTCAGCGCCGCAACCAGGGCTTTGAAAGCTACGCAGGAGAGCGTTTCGGTCCAGCAGCGCCGCAGCCCCAAGACAGCTTCGCTGACCGCAGCATGCATCTTTGGCGCGCCCAATTGCCCGAGGATTTGCCCATGGGCGTTCACGCCGCAACGGTCACGGTGACCGATCGCCACGGAAGGGTGAGCCGCGATGTCATCGTCATCGAGGCGCGCCCGAGCCAGCCGCCAGCGCATTTTCGCAAGGATCTTTGGGACGCCTTTGAAAATGGCGCGCCGGTGAGGTGACCATGGCGCCACCTTGCGCTATGGGATGATGGGGTAAGAAGGGGTGACCTGGTGGACGGCATTCTTGTCATTGGACAGACTCTCAGCCTGATCGGCGAGATGCTCAGTATCTTGGGACCGAACGGTGTTCCTCTGTTTTTGTTGACGCTCCTTCTTTCGGTGTTGTTGAGCGCCTTCTCACCCTTGTCGAAGCTCACCAATTACCTGGCCGTGGTGACGGTCGTGACCATTTTTGCGGTGAAGGACACGGCTGGTCTGGCAGGACTGCCTGCTGAGTTCGCGGCCATCCAAGGCTATCTGATCGTGATGCTGGTGCCTGTGGCAGCCGTTTACGCGCTCAAAGCCGTCTTCGGACGGATTGGGCCACGCTCCGAAACAGAACAGCTGCGCGAGGCGGTCACCGAACTCACCGAGCAGGTCGCGGCCCTCCGCCGGGATCGTCAGGGTGAAAACACCGAGGATGACCGCGGCGGCATTCGGGGCCGCTATGACAATGAGCCAGCGTTAGAGCCCAAGCACCCGACCAATTTGCGGGTCGTGCGCCGCCGCTAACCGGCGTTAGAGCTGGCCGCCCGGGGTCGAACGGCTGATCGCGAGCTCCTCCTCATTCATATCAGCGCCAAAGGGCTCGAACAGCGGGGTGGAGATATAGCGCTCACCTGTGTCCGGCAGCATGCAGAGGATCGATGTACCGGGCGCTGATTTTTTGGCCACTTCCAACGCGACATGGAAGGTGGAGCCTCCAGAAACACCGGTGATGATCCCCTCTTTTGCGGCAAGGTCGCGCGCTGCGGCGGTGCCTTGCGCGCCAGAGACTGGCAGGAGATCATCGTAATACTTGTTGTCGATCGTCTCTTGCAAAACCTGGGGGATGAAATCGGGACTCCAGCCTTGGATGGGGTGGGGTTGCCAGTGAGGGTGGCTTCCAAGGGGGGCGCCATCCGCGGACCGCTCTTGTGCGACACCAGAGCTGACCATGGGCGCAAGATCAGGCTCAGACAGCGCAATCTTCGTGTCGGGACGTTCTTGACGCAGAGCACGGGCGACACCAGTCACTGTTCCGCCGGTGCCGAAACCCGTGACAAACCAGTCAAGCTTTTTGCCTTTAAAGTCAGCAAGGATCTCGCGCGCGGTTGTCGTCTCATGAATATCCGCATTCGCTTCATTTTCGAACTGGCGCGCATAAAACCAGCCGTTTTGCTCGGCAAGCTCTTGGGCCTTTTTGTACATGCCGAAGCCTTTTTCAGCCTTCGGTGTCAGGACGACTTTCGCGCCTAAGTACCGCATAAGCTTGCGCCGCTCGACCGAGAAGGTCTCCACCATGGTGATCACCAAGGGATACCCCTTTGCGGCGCACACCATCGCAAGACCAATGCCGGTGTTGCCTGAGGTGGCCTCGACCACCGTCTGACCAGGCTTCAACGCGCCTGTTCGTTCCGCATGCTCAATGATCGAAATCGCCAGCCGATCTTTCACTGATGCGGCCGGGTTAAAGAATTCTGCTTTCACGTAAAGATCAATGCCTGCAGGTGCCAAGCGCTGGATCCTCACCGCCGGGGTGTTGCCGATCGTGTCGACAATGTTGTCGTAGATCTGACCGCGGCCTTCAGTTGTTCTTATAGCGGACATCAGTGTACCTCACATGCTTGATGGCTTTGTGCGCTTGGCGTCATGTGGGTGCAAGTGATCGATGCGCAAGCGGCGCCGACGAGGGCTAATGACGGCAAAAAAAAAGCCGCCCAACAGGGACGGCTTCCTGCGTTCCATGACTGTGCCCGGTTTAGTATTTTGAAAGCGCATCAATTGCGCGCTGGGCATTGAGGACGGTCTCCGGGACGTCATCGGAAAGAAGCTTCTCCACCTCGCTTCGCTCAGACGCCAAGACATCACCATTCAAGTCAGCCTCAGCGACCGCCTTCTCCGCCAGCACCGTCAGACCATTTTGGGACACATCGGCAAAACCGCCGCGCACATAGGTCTTTTGCACCGATCCGCCGCTGTGCACTTCGATGATGCCCGGCGAGAGGGTGGCCATGAGAGGCGCGTGTTCGGCCCGCACCTCAAAAACGCCTTCGGTGCCAGGCACCACGACGGCATCAACATCACCGCTAAAAAGCTCGCGCTCAGGCGACACAAGGGAAAAAGCAAACTGCGACATCGGTCTCATCTCCGCCGCAGCGGCTCTCATCAACCGAAGCGGCCCGACAGGTTCAAGATCATATCCATGGCCAGCGCAAGCGAGCCAAAGGTTGTCAAAGCAAGCACCCCATAAGCAAAACCGCGGGCGCCGACTTCATTCAATTCGTCCTTCGAGATGCCCATGGACACCCAGAACTGATCAACGACATTCACCAACATCACGACCTCCATGAGGAACTGACTTGATGACAGCGTTGCAATCTTTGGGCCCAGGAGGGCCATCATCCCGCCGAAAGAGGCGAAAAAGTAGCGGATTTACTTGGCGTTAGGTGTATTCCGTGTCCGCCATTAACCAGCGCAAGCAGCACCCGCCTTGGTGGTGAGGGCGCCCGTGGGCACCCCCATTAAGGATGCCTATGCAGCCTCGGCCATCTTCTCGGCCTTCGCGATGGCATCGTCGATACCGCCGCACATATAGAAAGCCTGTTCCGGAAGATGGTCATATTCGCCCGCAATGAGCGCTTTGAACGACTTCACGGTGTCCTCAAGTGGGACTTGGACACCGGGTGAGCCGGTGAAGACTTCAGCGACGTCGAAGGGCTGTGAGAGGAAGCGTTCCACTTTCCG
>JBCCBY010000142.1:0-7884 GCA_039033795.1 Pseudomonadota bacterium
CCTGTCCTGTCTGGATAAGGATATCGCCAACCAAGGCCAATTCGTCCGTATAAACAGGAAGAAAGCTTCGCCGAAAGGTGGCATCATCAAATGGCACACCTGCCGCCTCGAAATAGACAGCAAGCTCGGCCGCCTCGTCGTCATTTTCTTCCTGCACACCCAGCGCATGATAGGTCATGAAGTTGATATAGCCGGGTGTGCTTGACGCGTTGACTATCTGCAGTTCCGGGACCGTCAGCCCAAGCGCGCCCGACTGTGTTCCGGGTGCGATGTAACCTGGCCGGTAAAAATTAAAGACCGAGCGTGCTCGAAAGGGATGCTGTGATAGCGATGCGGTCGGCTCGGTCGCATAGAGTGTCAGGTTGTATTCGGGATTGTTGGCATCGGCATCAAAGGCTCGTGCCCAATGGCTAAAGCGTAAGATCGGCTCACGGATTTTCCCGAACTGCGTGTCCGCTAAGGCGGTTTCCATGCTCGCGTCAGGATCGAACAAAATAGCAGCAATTGTGGCACTTAGGTCACCTTTGCGCCCGTCACCGACAACCGTGCCGTCCGGCAACGTATAGGCGCCATTGTCGAAAGCATTCGCTACACGGCTGATATAATCAGGATCAGGATTGGATGTCGTAAAGCGCTGGATCAGCTGTCGGCCGATGAAAGGACCGACTTGGGGCTGGGCGATGATATGATCAAGAGCCATATCAATACTTGTGACACCATCAGTGTTCGCAGGTATCGTTGTTCCAAGAAATGATTTGGCTTCGGTCGAGTGGATTCCATCATACATCGCTAGCGGAGACGCCCAGTCCTGCTGGGTGAAGTCGAAATCATCGTTAACTTCCGTCAGTCCACCGAAAAAAAGACCCGTGAAAACCTTGGCAAGGCCAGTGATATCGGTGTTGTCATAAATCTCGATCGGTTCGCCATCTGCATCGAGCTTCAATGTGCCGTCCTGATTGATGTCAAGCACCCCGACGCTCATCAATTGCAAGATCTCGCGCGCGTAATTCTCGTCCGGTACACGCCCTGTCGAGGGGTCAGCTCTGCGATTTCCTAAGTAAGTCAGATACTCCGCCATGGCTGGAGAGTAGGTGACCTCCTCCAGCAGATCGCGATAATTGCCTAAAGCATTCCGTGTCAGAACATCTTGGTAATAGCCGATCGCTTCGGGTATGTCGGCCAAGACATCTCCGCTAATGTTGGAGACCACCAAGATCTGCGACAACGCAAAGGCCATGCGCTGCCGCAATTGGTCGTCGGCGGTGATGGCATTACGCCAAAAGGAAAACGTTGTTCCGCCGAGCTGTGTCGGCGTTATGTCATCAGCAAGCGGTTCAAACCTTTCCGCATAATCTTGCACCACTTCGAGGTTGAGTGACGCGGGTTTAGCCAACTCAGCAACAAACCAAGCTGAGGGATCGGTTCCGGTGAAGTTGCTGACATCATCCTTGGTGGGACCAAAAGTGGCTTGAGTCAAAAACCGTGAGGTGGAGTTGGCGGTTGCAAACTCCGCCGACGAAACAGATGGAGGAGGAGATGGTGGCGAACTCTCGGGAGGCGTGAAGTTGTCACCGCCTCCTCCTCCGCCCCCGCCACTGCACGCGGCCAGCAGAACCATGATGAGGCCAAGCGCTTGGGCAGACGCGGCCAAAGACTTCGACAATCGAGATCGCATCACGCGTGGTTCCTTTCTTTTCGCCGCGTGGCATGGCGGGAGCGTGAGCGATCATAACGCAAAGACTTTCCTCAGAATCATACAACTGAAGCTGCGGAAGTTTACAGATTTCTATGGTTGGGAGAGGCCGCCGGTGAGGGGGATTTCAACCTCAAAGACAGCACCGGCTTGATCGCCATGTAGGCTGACCGAGCCGCTGTGGAGTTCAGCGATCGCTTTAACCAGGCTGAGGCCCAATCCATTCCCGGGCGAGGTGCGACTGCTCTCGACCCGGAAAAACCGATCAAAGATCTTGTCACGGTAAGTCTCAGGAATGCCCGGCCCATCGTCGCCAACAATGATAAGGGCAGCGTCCTCATGGCGCTTCACGGAAATCCAAGCCGAGGCACCATCGCGGGCGTGTTCTGCTACGTTTTCCAATAGATTGGTGACCATCTGCGTCATCAAATCAGGGTCACCTTCGATCCATAAATGCGGTGTGATTTTGCTTGATAGATGTTTATCCGCATCTGCCAGGACCGGCTCAAAACTCTCAGCCAAATCCTCCACCAGCGATGACACATTGAGCTTTTGAAAAGCGGCCTTTCGACGTCCGGCTTCCACCTCACCCAGGCGCAAGATTGCATCGAGGGTACGGAGCAAGGCTGAAAGGTGAGCATCGGCCTTATCCAGATGTACACGGATAGCATTTGTGTCGTCGATATCGCGCTCGATCAACTGGAGGCGCCCGCCAATGTTGGACGCTGGCGTTTTGAGGTCATGCGCGACCCCGACCGACACCGCTCTGACATTGCGCGTTAGCGTCCCTATGCGATCAAGCATGCTGTTCAGCTCGAGGGTAAAGCGGTCAAACTCGTCATCTCGGTTGGAGAGCGCCGCCCTCTGATCAATATCGCCATCACCAACGGCGGTCACCGACGTGGCAAGCTCGTTAAGCCGCTCACCCACCTTCCTGCTAAGCCGCCACCCGATAACACCGGAGAGAGGGATCACCGTCGCCGTCAGAATGAGGGTCGCGAAAATAGCCATGTTTCTGATATCACGCAGTTGGTAGGGTAGCGACCTGCCAACAATGAGTTGGTGGTCATCGCTGAGGTCAAAACGAAGCGTGATCACCTTGATCGAGCGGTCCCCGTCATCGACGATTTGATCGAATGTCGCGAACCCATTGGGCGGATCGAGATCCTCAAACCCTGCCAGGGTCTGATCCTCGATGCCAATCAGGCGAAAAAGGAATTCTCTTTCAATAACAGCATCATAATACCAGTCTTCGGGCCAAACCGCCCGCCCATCTCGACGGGCACCATCGATCAGCTCACCAACACCATCGTTCTGAAAAATCGTCTCAATATTGTCCGCTTGCGCTGTGATGGCGCTGCGCAGGTTAGCTGTCACGCGCGCCCGCGTGATGCCTTCGAGGCACCATGAAAAAGCGACCAAGAAGACGAAGGCAATAAATCCGATACTGAGTGACCGTGCAAAGATGAAAGAGCCCAACGTGCGGCTAGTTGTCGGAGAGGACATAACCCGACCCCCGAACCGTTTTGATCAATTCTCGCTCAAAGGGCTTATCAACCTTTGTGCGGAGGCGGCTAACATGCGTTTGGACAAGGCTGGTTTTAGGGTCGAATTTGTATCCCCAGATCTTCTCCAACAACATGGTCCGTGTCACCACCTGGCCTTCGTGCATCATCATGTATTCGAGGATCTTATACTCTCTGGGCAGAAGGTCCAGGGCCGTCCCATTTCGTGTTACACTTTGGGTTGTTCGATCGATGGTCAAGTCACCGACACAGAGATGCACGTTTTCATCCTCAGCCATCGGCTGTCTCCGGGCAAGGGCGCGCAGACGAGCGTAAAGCTCGGCAAAGGCGAACGGCTTGACGAGGTAGTCGTCTGCCCCGGCTTCGAGGCCGTCCACGCGGTCTTCTATACCCGAAAGAGCCGTCAGCATAATGATCGGGGTTGTCACCCCGGATTTGCGCAAGACCCGGACGGCATCGGTGCCCTCCATTTCTGGCAGCAAGCGATCGAAGATCAAAACGTCAAACGATCCTCCTGCTGCAGCGACCAAGCCAGCCTTGCCATGGCGAACATGCTCAACAAGCTCCCCGGCCTCGGTCAGGCCACGGCAGATGAACTCGGCTGTTTCGTCGTTGTCTTCGACGAGTAGGACATGCATGCCCGGCGCTCCCTCGAATCGCGGTGCGGGAAAAGCTTGCCAGAAAAAGGTTGGTGGCTCCTAACGCTTGGGTCAGTCGAGCCCCTGGGCTTTTTGGCTGATTTCTGCACCAAGGCGACCGACGGCTTTGGCGACGGCATCGGCATAGGCGCTGTAGCCAGGTGATGGGCTTGCGACCTCGAAAGAGAATGGCTCAATCGCAAGCACGTTGCGGCCTTGACTGTCCTCCAGCATGAATTGGCCCGCGATCATGGCCGCGCCGCTCGGCGAGCGGAGGAAACGGTCAAAGTGAACCGATACCCTGAGATCAGGATCAAGCCCCCGCGGAAACGGCGCGGTGATCACCGTCGCGCCGGTCTCTGTGGCGACCGATGCGGCCAGCACGCGGGTTAAGCCATCGGCTGGCGGCTCCGCCCATCGGTGGTCATCTTCTTTGAAAAGCTGACGGGACTGATCGACCCGCGCGATCTTCTCTGTGTTGGCGTAAGCGGGAAGCTCAACGCGGGCGATGCCGACGGTCTTTAAATCCCCGACCGGCACCTGCTCTCCCGTTAGAGCGCTCGGCGCTTCGAGAAGATAGAACTTTGGCGGTGCGCCGGCACAGGCGGTTAGAAGCAGCAGAAGAGCGAGCGATGGGAGCTTGTTCATGGCGTTTCTCCTTATCGGCCCGTCAGCAGAGAATTGGGTTGGGCTTCAAGCCGGTCCGCGAGGGCGGCCAGCGACCTTGCGGCAAGACGCATCTCAGCGGCAGCGGAGGACAGCTCAACGTAAAGCTCCGAATCAGGATCGATACCGCCCAATGCATATTCCGCACGCTGTGAAAGACTGTTGAGGCTCCCGGTCAATTCAGCGAGGTCTTGGGGCAATGCGCGCATGGCCGGATTGCCCAGCACCCCCTCTGCTTCTTGGAGCAGCCCTGTGGCGGCGAGCACCAGATCCTCCAAAGGAAGTTCGGCGAGAGACGCAAGCAGCTCCTCGAAATTGCTGGTGAGCGCGGCGATCTCCGATGGCGCTGTCGGCAAGGCAGGGTAGGGATCAGCGTCGTAGTCAATGCTTGCTGGTTCGGCGTCCTCTATAAAGCTCATTTGGACCGAGAGCGCGCCGGTGAGAAGATTGCTCGAGGCCAATTGCACGCGCATGCCGCGGCTCACGATCGAGTCAAACTCTGCACGAAAGTCCTCTTGCGGAATATTGCCAAGACCAAGGCGGCTTGGCTCGAACTGCAAGATTGCATAGATCTCGAGGTCCGCACCAATCTCTCTTGATGAGTTGACGACCACATCGGCCACCCGCCCCACCACGATGCCTTCCGCCGAGATTGGCGCACCGGCGCGTAATCCGCCGATTGACTCTGTAAACCGAGCAATAAAACGATAGTCTTCCGCGCCATCACCGACGCGGAAGAGACTCTCTTCCGCCGCCCCGCGGCTAGCAAAGATACCAAATTCCGTGCCATCTTCTGTAAGCGGGGTGTTCACTTCAGGGCCAATCTCTTCAAAGGCGAGACCGCCTGAAAGAAGCGTGGTGAGCGATTCCATTCGAACAACAACTCCCTCAGCACCCGCCTCAACGGAGAGGCCTGAGACGTTCCAAAATCGCGTCGCGAGGCTCACCTGTTCATCGTAGGGCGCGTCAATGAAGGCATCGAAAACCACATGCTTGGCATCGTCCGTGAGCCGACGGCTCTCGACCCTCCCCACAGGAATTTGCCGGAAGTAAATCGGCGAACCGACACTGAGAGACCCTGCTGTATCGGAGCGCAAGGTGACGCGGCGCCCCGGCGCGCCGGGTTTGGTCAGCGGTGCCTGCGAAAGCCCTTGAACCTTTCGAATGCGCCTTGTTGCGGGGCCTGACCAATCCATCTCAATGAAGGAGCCAGAAAGAAGTGTCCCCAGTCCAGTGACTTGTCCTCCATCAATGCGAGCACTGACGATCCAGAATTCGGTGGTGTCGCCCAAGTAAGGTGTCATCTCCTTGGCAAGGCGCGCATGCACAATGACGCTGTCAGCATCATTGCTCAGGACGACCTCTTCCACTTCTCCGACGACGACATCTTTATGCCGAATATGCGTTTTACCCGCTTCGATACCGCTGGCGCTTTCGAACTCAATCTCGACCAAAGGCCCGCGGGAAGAAAGCGCATTGTAACCCACGAGTGCGCCCAAGAGGGCGGCAAAGATCGGCACAAGCCAAACCGCCGAAATTCGGCTGGTGCCTTTCGGCGATGCTGCCGGGGCAGCTTCGTCAATGCTGTTGTGGTCAAGCATGGTTGGGCACAGCCTCCTCGGGGGCGAGATCCCACATCAACCGGGGATCGAGCGATTGGGCCGACAACATGGTCAGCGCCACCGATAACGCGAAAAAGCCGATCGCCTCACCAGGATGGATCGCCATCACCGAGCCGAGCTGAATGAGGGCAGCAAGGGCTGCGACGACGAACACGTCGATCATCGACCACCGACCAATGAACTCAACAGCCTGGTGGGCAATGTGCCGGTGATGGGTGTTGATCGGCCACCGGAACTGGATTGATAAAGCAATCAGGGCAATGATGATAAATTTGCTGATTGGGACCAAGACGCTGGCAACCAAAACGACAATCGCGACCGAATAACTGTGGTGATGAAGAAGGGTGATAATCCCTCCAATGATTGTGGAGCCACTCTCATGACCAAGCGACGATGTGATCATGATGGGAAAAACATTGCCTGGTATATAGAAGAGCACACCCGCTATCCAAAAAGCCCAGACCTTTTGGAGGCTGTGCGGAATACGTGTGTGCACCATGGCACCGCACTGCTCGCACGGATGACCAGGCGTTTCCGAGATCGTCCCGCATGATCGGCATACGGCTAAACCTAGTTCTGCAGCGGTGATCATAAGCGCCCCCGCAGGCCTGCCCAGATTGTGTGGGAGCTCTGTGTTGCTTGCACGAAACTCAGTGTTCCAACCAAACCACATAAAGCCCAAAAGGAAGGGCCAACAGCAATATAAGCCAGTGAACCGACTTTCACGAGCGAGACAATCACCCCAACAAGAAAGATCTCTGCCATTGCCCAAGGCTCCAATTGCCGGGCCAACCGGAAAGCGGTGGCCAATGACCGGCCGGCATTGCCCTTAATCTGTGCACCAATGAGAACGACCATTAACAATAGGGCGCGAAGCACAGGAATGAGCAGGATCAAAAGCCCCGTAGCGATCGAAAGAAACGCCATATCAGCAATCCAAAGAATGCTGATGGCATCGATCACGGAAATCTTGTTTTCCAGTCCCGATCTCGACACCGACAGAAAGGGAAAGGAGACGGCCACCAGTGTTAAGATGGCGGCCGCGGTGTTGGCGGCCAAAGCGGCGTTGAGGCTGGCGCCCTTTCGTTCGTCCAGGACGTGACCGCAGCGTTTGCAGACATGCCGGTCGCCCTCGTCCTGTGGCGGAATCCGCCACAGGGCATCACAGGCTAGGCACGCCCTCAACTGGTCAAGCTCGACCACTTTTCCAAACCTCCCCATCGCCCCGGCGATGGCCCTGCTTGCTTTAGCGCGCGCAGGTTAGGAAATTCATGACACCCTTTTTTCGTGATTGTGTCGCGGACAATTGATGCTCTTTGATGGCGTGGTTGGTTCCATTTCTTTGGTGTTCTTGACCAAATGGGTTAGCATTGTCCCTCTATCGACTTAAGAAGTTTCAAGTAAAAAACAACGCAACCAACTATAGAATCGGAATAACAGCAATTGTTACCGAAACAAGGACAAATCAATAACTAAAGATGTTGCCATGATGGACAATCACCTTAGACAATAGGCCTTACGAATGGGCAATAATGAGGGGAAGGACTTTGAATACCACAGGTAGGATCAAAGGCGTCATCAGGCCAGAGCCACGAGCGATCGCTACTGGCGCGATGGTGGTTGCTGCATATGCGTTGTCACCAACGAAATCCTGAAGAGCAAGGACTTGGGCCTGGACGAGAAGGCCAGACTGGAGAGGGAGAGGAAGCGGCGCAAGAACAAAAAGCAGAAGGAGCGCA
>JBCCBY010000143.1:0-7815 GCA_039033795.1 Pseudomonadota bacterium
ATTGCGGACCTTGGCGGGACATCGGTCCTGCTTGATGCGGCAGGCACCTGGCCAATGGAGGTCGAGCCCGGCGCGCTGATGGATGGTGACGCCGAAGAGCATGTGTCCGAAGCCGCCCAGGTTCTGTCGCGCTATGTGGATCTTATCGCGATCCGGTCGTTTCCGAAATTTGAGGATTGGGCGCGGGAGCGCGAAGACCCCTTGCTCAACGGTTTTTTACGCCACGCCAGTGTGCCGATCATCAACATGGAGACGATCATCCATCCTTGCCAAGAGCTGGCGATGCTGATGGCGTTGCAGGCAGAGCATGGTTCTCTTGATGGCAAGAAACTCTGCCTCACATGGACCTATCACCCCAAGCCGCTCAACACCGCGGTGGCGAATTCCGCGCTCTTGGCGGCCACCAAGATGGGGATGGACGTAACGCTTTTGTGTCCGAGTGAAGAGTATATTCTTGACGAGCAGTTCATCACCGCGGGGCAACGCTTCGCGGCGGACAATGGCCAGTCGCTGACGATCACCCATGATATCGAAAGCGCTTATCGCGGCGCTGATGCGGTTTATGCGAAAAGCTGGGGTCGTCTTGATCAAATCGGATTGCCCATGGATGCCCGTCTCACCCCCGATGCGTTGCGGCACTTTATCGTGGATGAAGAGAAAATGGCGCTGACCAACAACGCCACCTTCAGCCATTGCCTGCCGATGCGCAGGAACATCAAGGCCACCGATGCTGTTGTGGATGGCCCCCGATCCCTCATCATTGAGGAGGCGGAAAATCGCCTCCATGTTCAGAAGGCAGTGCTGCGTGCACTGATTGGATCATGAGCAAGACATGTGTTCTCGCCTTTTCTGGTGGTCTTGATACGTCTTATTGCGTGCTTAAGCTGCGCGATGAGGGCTATCGCGTCGTCACCTATTATTTGCATTCAGGCGCGGCAGATCCCGAGGCTGAAGCCAAGATCGCGGCGCGTGCGCAGGAGCTCGGTGCTGATGAGCACATCAATGATGATGCGTCCCAAGAGCTTTGGGACCGGATTGTTGTGCCGTTTTTGGCGGGCGGTGCGCGACGCCAAGGACGCTACCCCCTTCTTTGTGCGGACCGGTCGATCATCGCGTCACACGGTGTGGAGATTGCCGACCGTGTCGGCGCCGAGGTGATCGCCCATGGTTGCACCGGGATGGGCAATGATCAGGTGCGTTTTGACACCGAATTACGGGCGCGTTCGGACCGACCTGTGCTGGCGCCAATCCGTGATATCCAAGACCGCGACAATGTCAGGGCGTATGAAGAAGAGTTTCTGCATGCCCGCGGTATTTCGGTGCCGGAACGGGCAAGCCTCTTCTCGGTCAATGAAAATCTTCTGGGTGCGACGCTTTCTGGTGGGTCTATTGATCGGTGGGAAGAGCCTCCAGCGGAGGCGCGTGTTTTCACCAAGCCTCCCGCCGAGTGGCCTACCGATCCGTTGCGGCTGACGCTGACGTTCGAAAAAGGTGTGCCGACGCATCTTGACGGCACGGCGGTTGCGGGGCCGGAGCTGTTGCGCCTGTTGAACGAGCGCCTCGGCGTTTACGGCGTAGGTTACGGCATTTACACCGGTGATACGCTGGTGGGCCTTAAGGGCCGGATCGTCTTCGAAGCGCCTGGTCTTCAAGGTCTTGAAGAGGCGCACACGGCGCTTTGCGAAGCAGTATCGAGCCGCGCACAGAACAGCTTCCGCCGCACAGCGGGCGAGGCATGGGCGGACCTGGTCTATGATGGTTTGACCGCTGATCCTTTGCGGGACGATCTCGAGGCCTTCCTCAAGCAATCGCAAGAGCGGGTCACTGGCGAGGTCGATCTTCTCGTTCAAGCGGGCACGGTCACAGCGATCGCTGTCCGGACGAAATATATCCCCACGCGGAAAGGCGCGGTCTATGCCCAAAAGGCCGCGTGGTCGGGCGCGGCTGCTGAAGGTTTCACCGAGCTTTTCGGCCAGTCAACGGTGCTTCACGCCAAAGCCGGCGAGGGGTCATGAGCGCGCCGCTTGATGCCATCCTTGCAGCGCTTGAGCCGCTGATTGCCGCTGATACGCGCAATCCGCCCCGTGCGATCGATCAAAACCACGAGATCGTCCGCGTGATCCGAGAGGCATTGCCTGATTTCGAATTAAGTGTCCGGGATTTGGGTGAGGGCTGTCTGATTATCGAGGCCACGCGCGGGGTGACGCCCGTGGTCTTCAACGTGCACATGGACACCGTTCCCGCAGCGCCCAGCTGGACCACTGATCCGCACACGCTGGTTCGTGAAAGCGACCGGGCCTTTGGCCTTGGGACGTGCGACACCAAAGGGGCCGCAGGCGTTCTTTTTGCCCTGGCGCAAGCAACCGATCTTCCTTTTCATTTTGTGTTCAACACCGATGAAGAGGCGGGCAAAAGCCGTTGCATCCGCACGCTCCTTGCCGATGGGTTCTCGGCGAGTCTCGCCGTCGTGGGTGAGCCGACCGATGCGACGGCGCGGCTTGCCCATCGCGGGCTCGTCTCGGCACAGGCTGCCTTTGAGGGCGAAAGTGCGCATGCGTCCGAAGCGCGCCGTCCGAGTGCCGTGCATAACGCAGCGCAATTCATCGCGAGCGCCTTGAGTGAGGCGAGTGCGGAGCATAACCGGCTGAATTTTGGCCGTATCGAAGGCGGCGTCAAGGCCAATATGGTTGCGGCGGAGGCGGAGGTCCTGTTTGGCTTCCGCGCTGCGCCGGGGACTGATCATCAGATTTTTCTCGCAGAGGTCGCAGCAAAGGCGCAAGGCGGCACTGTCGCTGAACGCTTTGTGGGACCGGCGCTTCCTTCGGATGAGGACGGGGTCGCCGCGAAGGCGCAGTCCGAGGCCCGTGCGTGGGCGGAGCGTTTGGACCTTCCGCTCGGCGCACCCGTTGATTTTTGGACGGAGGCGTCGCTTTTCGCCGCGGCAGGCATCCCCACCATGGTTCTCGGCGCGGGATCGATCACGCAAGCCCATAACGCGGATGAATTTGTTACCTATGATCAGCTGACGCAGCTCTACGATCTTTATCTCAAGATTGCGAGTGATCATGGGTGAAATGACATTCCGTGATCGGGCCAGTTTGCTGCTTGGCGGTCTCGAAGAAGGCCGCGAAGTTCGCGCCTATCTCCGTCGTTTTAGTGCAAAGCCCGACGGCTGTTTTGCGGTGGTCAAGGTGGGCGGGGCGATCTTGCAGGAAAGCCTTGATCCGTTGGCGGATGCCTTGGCGCTTCTTCAGTTCTTGGGCCTGCCGCCCGTGGTGGTGTTTGGTGCTGGACCGCAGCTGAATGAGGATCTGAAAGCCGCTGGGATCGAAGAGAAACGCGTTGATGGCTTACGGGTCACGCCATCGGAGGCCATGCCGTTGGTGGCCAAGGCCGTGGGCGACATGGCGGTGAAGCTGACCGCCGCCATGCGCGATCGCGGTGCGTCGGCCAGCTTCGTTCCGCAAGGAGTTCTCCGTGCACGCGAAATCGACGCCGCAACCTATGGCGCCGTGGGTGATATCGACCATGTGGATGCGGATGGTGTGATGCAGTTGGCCAATGCGGGCACTGTGCCCTTGGTGGGCTGTGTGCATCCTGACCATAAAGGACGTCTCCTGAACGTCAATGCAGACGGCATAGCGCGTTCAATCTGTGACGAGTTGAAGCCGCAGAAAATCGTCTTTGTTACGGGAACGGGCGGCCTTCTTGGTCCGACCGGAAAGCGAATTGATACCGTTAATCTGGCGACGGATCGGGAAAACCTCTTTGCCGGGGACTGGCTGCATGGCGGGATGGCGCATAAGTTGCGCGAGATTATGGAGATCTTAGAGGGCCTGCCTTTGTCGTCATCGGTCTCCGTCACGAGCGCGCAGAACGTGGTGCGAGAACTCTTTACCCATACCGGGGCTGGGACACTGATCCGAAAAGGCGAGGCGATCGAGCATATTACCACACCGAACAAAACAGCGCTGACGGAGCTGATTGAGAATGCTTTTCGGCAAAGCCTGCGGCCTGGATTTTGGGAAAACCTTCCTTTTCAGTACGCGTTGGTTTCGGAGCACAGCCGCGGCGCGGCCGTTGTGACCGAGATCGACGGCGTGGCCGTGCTCGATAAATTTGCTGTCCTCGGATCAGCCCGCGGGGAGGGTTTGTCAAAAGCGCTCTGGCGACGTTTGGTTGATGCCTCGCCCGAAATTGTTTGGCGATCGCGCGTCGACAATCCATTTAACGCATTTTATCACAGCAAAGCAGATGGCTTTGTTCGGCGCGGCATGTGGCGTGTTTACTGGGTCGGGCCAGGGCTAGAGGCCCGCGTCCATCAGCTAGCAGATCTTTTGGGTGGCCGCCCACCAGATTTTGAGGACCCCCAATGATCCGTCTCGGTCTTATCGGTGCCCGGGGTTATGTCGGGCGTGAACTGATCGGTGCCATCGATACCGATGATCAATTCGATCTTCTGTATGCAAGCTCGCGCGCATTGGCAGGCCGTGCTTTGGGGTCGTCGCCGGGGCTGTCCGGTTTATCGCGTTTTGGCGAGCTTATGGCCGAAGATATTGGACCGGATGAGGCGAGCGAAAGGCCTGTCGACGTTGTGGTCCTTGGTCTTCCCAATGGCATGTCGGGCCCGTTCGTTGACGCCCTGGAACGCAGGCAACCAGAAACACTGATCATCGATCTTGGTGCAGATCATCGATACAAAGATGGTTGGGTTTATGGATCGCCAGAGCTGAACGGCAAGGCCTTACCAGGTGCGAAACGTATCGCGAACCCGGGCTGCTATGCCACAGCTGCAAACCTGGCGCTCATGCCCCTCAAGGACCTTGCTGCGGGGCCTGCTTCTGTCTTTGGTGTTTCTGGATTTTCTGGTGCGGGCACCACGCCGGGTTCACGCAACGATGCGGAGCGCCTTGAAAGCAATGTCATCCCTTACGGTTTTGGTGGCCATGGTCATCAGTCAGAAGTGGAATCAACCACCGGTATGGAGGTCGTTTTTGCACCCCATGTTGCACCGTTTTTCCGTGGACTTCTGACGACCATCACTGTTCCACTTGACGATGTTTACACGGCCGCTGCCATTCGTGCCCGCTTCAATGCCTTTTACGAACCTTATAAAAGCGTTCAGATCACGGAGGAACCACCAGAGATTACGATGGTTGCTGGAGCGGACGGATGTTTTGTTGGTGGATTTGCGGTGGATAAGGCCAAGCCGTGCCTCACCTTGACCTCGGGCCTCGATAACCTGCGGAAGGGTGCTGCGACCCAAGCGATCGAGAACATTCGACTGGCGCTCGTCAAACCATCGCAATCACGTTAGCGGATCGCTTGTTGGACGAGGGGTGGTTCCTTTAATGTGGACGAAGGGTGATGATTCCCGGCGCTGATCAAAACGAGCTTTCATCCGTTGAGATGTGGAAACGGCGCGTCACCAGCCTAGCGATGGGTGTTGCGTTGCTTCTCATCCTAGCAAAACTCGCCGCATGGGTTTTGTCAGGTTCGGTGGCAATCCTCGCATCCCTTGCCGATTCAGGTCTCGATCTTTTGTCGAGTTTTTCCGCGTTCGCCGCGGTCCGTATCGCGGCCACCCCGCCTGATGACAATCACCGTTTTGGTCATCAAAAGGCCGAAGCCGTCTCTGCACTTCTTCAGACCTCAGTCATTGCAGCGTCAGCAACGCTGGTGACCCTTGAAAGCATCGGCCGCTTGTTTGATCCGCAGGCGATTGATCGGGTGGACGTCGCGATTGGGGCCCTGTCGCTTTCGGTCGTTCTCACCATCTGCTTGGTCGCGGTGCAAACGCTAGCGGTGAGGCACACGGATAGCTTGGTGTTAAAAGCGGACCGCGCCCATTATGTCGGCGACGTCCTGGCCAACGCAGGGGCGCTGCTTGCCGTTGTGTTGGCAACCCAGTTCGGTTTTTTGCGCGCTGATGCGATCGCGGGCTTGTTTGCCTCTGGGTTTTTGTTCTGGTCGGTGAAAGTTGTCGCGTCCCAGGCCCTGCCGGAACTGATGGACGAAGAACTTCCAGACAGCGAGCGGGTTCAGATCGCACACATCATTGATCAAGATCCCGACGTTGTGAGCTACCATGGCCTGCGCACCCGCCGGGCGGGCCCTTCCCGGTTCATCCAGGTTGATCTCGAACTGCCCGGAAGCATGTCGCTCAAAGATGCCCACATGGTTTCGAATCGTGTGACAGCTGCGATGCAACAGGTGTTTCCTGGAGCAGACATCATGGTGCATAAGGATGCGGCAGAGGAACCATGACCCAAAAAGACGCGCGATCACCCCAGGACGCTGTTCAGCGCGTTGGTTTTTTTGGTGGCGCGATCGTCTTTGTCGTTCTCTTGGCTTTGCCCGAGTTTGGTGGACTTGGTCACGAAGCGTCGGTTGTCCTCGCCTTGCTTGTCCTGATGGCGACGTGGTGGGTTTCCGAAGCCATCCCTATACCGATCACATCGCTCTTGCCGTTGGTTGTGCTGCCATCCTTTGGTGTGGTGGACATACGCGCGGCGGCAGCGCCTTATTTTCATCCCGTGGTCGTTCTGCTTTTTGGCGGATTTATCGCTGCAACGGCAGTTGAACGATGGCGCCTTCATGAGCGCCTGGCGCTTTTGACGGTCCTGCGGGCGGGGTCAGGACGATCGAGGTTGATTGGCGGTTTTCTCCTCGCCTCGGCGATGTTGTCTGCGTGGATCAGCAACACAGCGACGTGCATCATGTTGATGCCGGTCGCGCTCTCCGTTGCTTACGCTTGCGGTGGCCGTCAAGGGGAGGGCATGTCGTTCACGGTCTCTGTTATCTTAGCGGTGGCCTACGGAGCATCAATTGGTGGACTGGCGACCCCAATTGGTACGCCCACAAACCTTATTGTTATCGGAGCGCTCGAGCAAACAGGTGATATGCGTTTATCCTTTGCCCGATGGATGGCGATCGGTGTGCCGACGGTGATTCTTCTGCTTCCAGCCGCATGGTGGGTTTTGGTGTCACGGCTGGATAACCAAGACATGGGCACGACCGACCCGGCCGATGTGGTGCGGACGCGGCTCGCCGCGCTTGGCCCCTGGTCAACGCCCGAGCGGCGAACCCTCGCTGTTTTTGCGGTGATGGCTTTTTTCTGGTCGTTCCGGCGCGCCTTCCTTCAAGATCTTTCGTTGTTCGGGGTGCAGCCTTTTGTGCATTTGAGTGATGCTGTGATTGCGGTTGCCGGCGCCATCACCATGTTTCTTGTGCCGTCGGGTTCGACGAAAGAACACCGCACCGCCCTTCTTGATTGGGAAACGGCGGAGGCCATACCTTGGGGCGTCCTGCTTTTGTTTGGCGGGGGTTTATCCATGGCAGCGGCCGTCACATCAACGGGGCTTGGGGAGTGGCTTGGCAGTCAGATGGGCGCTCTTCGGTTGTTGTGGCCTTTGGTCTTAATCATGGTGCTGACCTTATTCACCCTTTTTGCAACAGAGCTGACATCGAACGTGGCGGCATCAGCGACGCTGATGCCGGTCATTTTGGTGATGGGGGCGAGCACGGGTATCGATCCGGCCACCCTTGCGGTTCCGGTGGGTTTGGCGGCGTCCTGTGCGTTCATGTTTCCCATGGCGACCGCGCCCAACGCCATCGCTTATGGCACGGGGGAGATGTCAATCGCCCGCATGGCACGCATAGGTTTGCGCCTCAACATGCTCGCAGCGCTTGTGATCACAGCGGTCGCGGCGGTTTTAACGCCCCTTATTCTCTGAAACGGATCGGACAGAAGTGAGTGGACTTCGCGGTTCCGGTCCGGTATCAGGCTCCTTCACGCCCAGGTAGCTCAGTTGG
>JBCCBY010000144.1:0-7779 GCA_039033795.1 Pseudomonadota bacterium
ACAGGTGGTGCTAGCCGTGGTACAGGACCAGCTAGGGCTAGCTGGCAAGTTTGATCCAGCGCCGGAGCCGTTATGGCTAGAGTGGCTGCCGTTAATTCTCAGTGCGGTGATTCTAGCTCTGTTCATTGGCCCGGGGTGCATAACAAACGCACCGGGTTTGGCATGGCAAAGCGTCTCATTCGATAATCCGTAAGCTTCGCGATAGGAAACGATGTCGACGGCTGTGTAGGCATTGACTCGTTCGAGTTGGATTCTCAGTGCCATGATGATGTCGGCATTCTCCAAGGCCTCGCGCCTGTCCGTCGTCATTTTGGCCACGCCACTTGGCGCTTGGTCGGGGAGCATGTCTTCTGGTCCACAGTACCGGACATCCGCCCCGAGCCGGGCAAACAGCGGCGCGCAAGACGAGGCAACCCGGCTATGCACAAGATCGCCGATAATCGCGATATTGAGGCCCTCGAGCCGCTCGGTAGCGGCCCGACCGAGTGCTTTGAGGATCGTCGCCGCATCGAGCAGCGCTTGGGTGGGATGGCCAAAGGCGCCTTCGCCGGCGTTGATGATCGCGGTGCCAAAGCCATGTTCTTCGATCGCTTGCCTTGCCGCGTCGATGGTCCCAGCGCCCCCAGCGCGCAGCACCATGAAATCAGCGCCCTGGGCGCAAAGCGTTAAAACGGTGTCGCGCACCGACTCACCTTTGTGCACGGAGGATGCCGCAACAGGCACGGTGATGACATGGGCGCCCATTCGCATCCCGGCTGTTGCGAAACTGAGGCTGGTCCGGGTCGAATTTTCGTAGAAGAGGTTGACCAACAGACGATCTTTGAGCGGCTCACCGACCGATTGCCTGGCCGCCAGGGTGGTGTCGATCGCCAGGGTGCGGGTGAGGATCTGATCGATATCGTCATCGCTAAGAGAACCAATTCCAGTGAGATGTTTCACGCTGCTGGCCCCCTCCTAAGATCTGCCAATCGTGCCAGTGCGCCTTCGAGAATGAAGCTGGCAGCATGGCTGTCGATGACCGCTGCCCGCTTCGCTCGGGAGACGTCAAGACCAATAAGCTGCCGTTCGGCGGCTGCCGTCGATAGGCGCTCGTCCCAAAAGACGACGGGAAGCTCGGTGTGCCGGCCCAAATTTTTAGCGAATGTTTTCGTCGCTTGAACCCTTGGACCTTCGCTGCCGTCCATGTTGCGAGGCAGGCCCAGAACGAACCCTATCGCGCGGCGTTCGCTGGCGAGTGATAAAAGGGTCTCGGCGTCGATCGTGAATTTTGACCGCTTGATTGTCGTGACAGGGGTGGCCAAGGTTTGCCGGGGGTCACAGACAGCAACGCCAATGGTTTTCGCACCAAGATCGAGTCCTATGAGGGCTCCCTCTCGTTCGGTGAACACATCGATTGTTGCGGCCATGGCTGTCTTTCTGATGGCGGTGGCGCAGAATGCAAGCGCTGCGGTGCCTGCCTGGACGAACAAGACGGTTGAAGAGGTCGTTCCTCCGCTCTTGGCTGGTTTGGGTCTGGAGGACATGCCAAGAATCACCATGCGCTGGGAACGCGGTGATCTTCCGAAGGGCGTGCGCATCGTCGAATCGCAGGTTCATCGAGATGAGGTGCTCGTCACGATGACGGGCGCGTGGCGCCGGTATTCGCCCGAAGCGCGTTCGCAGCTCGTTCGCAATTTGGCCCATGAGCTCGCCCATGTGTGGCAGTGGAGCCTTGGCGATCCTTATGAACCCCTTCTTCTTCACGAGGGATTTGCTGAAGCTATTGCTGTGAACATCTTGGCGCGGTGCCGTGACGTCTGCCGGGCGAGCCCCGAGCGTTTGGTGATGACGCTTGAGGACCAGTGCCGCCATGCGCTTCGCAAAGGACGCGTCGGGTCACTTCAAGACCGCGACGCGATTTACGGGTGCGGGGGCGTTTTGGCCGACAGCATGTCCGTTGCCGCTCAGATGTCGCCGCAAGACTTCTACCAACGCCTGACGGAAACCGAACGAACGATGGGCGATTTTCTCGCGATCGCCGAACAGTTCGCGGGGCGTCGTTTCGCTCTCAGCGCAAGGACGTTTTTAACGGCCGACCTTCGCTTGGCATCAGCATCCACGACAATGGCGCGGCTTCGTGCTGGACGTCTTTAATCGCCGCTGATACGCGACGCGGCCATGAGCCTAGACGAAGCCGCAGTCCGCAAAGTTGCCAAACTCGCTCGCATCGCGATGAGCGATGAGGAGATCACGCCTCTCATTGGAGAGCTTAACGGTATCATCGATTGGATCGAACAGCTCCAAGAGGTCGATGTCGAAGGCGCGGAGGCGATGACGTCGTCCGTCGATGTTGCCCTGCCGATGCGGGCTGACACGCTGACCCAAGATGAGACCGGTGGCGGCAGGCCAGGCGAGATTGTCGCGAATGCACCGAAGACGGAAGACCACTTCTTCGTTGTGCCGAAGGTTGTTGAATAATGACGGATTTGACGAGTTTGACGCTCGCCGCCCTCCGCGATGGGTTAGCGAAAAAAGAGTTCACCGCTGTTGAGGCGACCAACGCCTACCTTGAGCGTGCTGAGGCGGCAGGGGCGCTCAATGCGTATCTTCGGATCACGGGTGAGCGTGCGTTGGAGCAGGCCAAAGGATCAGACGAGCGCCTTGCGAAGGGCGAGGGAGGCCCGCTGGAGGGTGTGCCGCTCGGCATCAAAGATCTTTTTTGTACAGAGGGCATCCCCACCAGCGCGGCCAGCAAAATCCTTGAAGGGTTTACGCCGACCTATGAATCGACCGTCACCGGCAACCTCAAGCGTGACGGTGCTGTGTTCCTCGGTAAGCTCAACCTTGATGAGTTTGCTATGGGCTCATCGAATGAAACATCGGCCTACGGACCAGTGATTAACCCTTGGCGACGCCAAGGTGAAGACACCAAGCTCTCACCTGGTGGTTCGTCAGGTGGATCCGCCGCTGCTGTTTCTGCACGGCTTTGCGCCGCTGCGACGGCCACGGACACAGGCGGTTCGATCAGGCAGCCAGCGGCGCTCACCGCCACGGTGGGGATTAAGCCGACCTATGGCCGTTGCTCGCGCTTTGGCATTGTCGCTTTTGCGAGCTCCCTCGATCAAGCGGGGCCTATTGCGCGGGATGTGCGTGATGCATCGATTATGCTGACGTCGATGGCGGGCCATGATTCTAAGGACTCAACATCGATTGATCGTCCGGTTCCTGACTATGAAAAGGCGCTTGAAGGCGGTGTGCGAGGCCTTAAGATTGGGATCCCGAAGGAATACCGCCTCGATGGAATGCCAACGGAGATTGATGCGCTCTGGCAAAAGGGTGCTGACCTTTTGAAAGAACAAGGCGCAGAAATCATTGAGGTGTCACTCCCACTCACGAAATATGCGCTGCCGGTCTATTATATTGTCGCGCCAGCAGAAGCGTCCTCGAATCTCGCGCGTTATGATGGTGTTCGCTACGGCCACCGTGTCCATGATGACAACATCAATGAGCTTTACGCAAAAACCCGCGGGGAGGGTTTTGGTGCAGAAGTGAAACGTCGTCTGATGATCGGGACTTATGTTTTATCGGCTGGTTACTATGACGCCTATTATCTCCGGGCGCAGCGGGTACGGAAGAAAATTGCTGATGAACTTGCAACCGTGTTCAACGATGTCGATTTGCTGCTGACGCCATCGTCTCCATCTTCGGCGTTTGGCCTGGGTGAGAAGTCGTCCGACCCCATAGCGATGTATCTGAATGATGTCTTCACCGTGACAGCCAATCTGGCTGGCGTTCCAGGCGTTTCGGTGCCAGCTGGTCTTGATAAACAAGGCGTGCCGCTGGGTCTTCAGCTTGTTGCCCCAGCCTTTGGTGAGGAGACGATGTTGCGCGGTGCGGCGGCTCTCGAAGAGGCCATCGGCTTTGATGCGCGGCCTGATGAATGGTGGAAAGGCTAACGATGACCGAACCACAAAACCTGTTGCGCGGCGAAACCGGTGACTGGGAGGTCGTCATCGGCCTTGAGGTCCATGCGCAAGTGTTGAGCGAGACCAAGCTCTTCTCTGGCGCCTCTGCCGCTTACGGTGCCGGGCCAAACGAGAATGTGAGCCTGGTGGATGCGGCCATGCCCGGCATGTTGCCTGTGATCAACAGCTTTTGCGTTGACCAGGCGATCCGCACAGGGCTTGGCCTGAACGCTCAAATCAACCTCTGGTCACGCTTTGACCGGAAGAATTATTTCTATCCAGATCTTCCGCAAGGGTACCAAATCTCACAGTACAAAGACCCGATTGTGGGTGAAGGTGAGATTGAGGTCGAGCTCGACGCTGAACGAACGATCAAGGTTGGGATCGAACGTCTGCATCTTGAGCAGGACGCGGGGAAATCCGTCCACGATCTGGCGCCAAAAGAGAGCTATGTGGACCTTAATCGGTCCGGTGTGGCGCTGATGGAAATCGTCTCGAAACCGCAAATGCGTTCAGCTGAAGAGGCGTCGGCCTATTTTGCCAAGCTGCGGACCATCGTGCGTTACTTGGGCACGTGCGATGGGAACATGGACCAAGGCTCGATGCGGGCGGACGTGAATGTCTCGGTCTGCCGCGAGGGCAACTATGCGAAGTTCATCGAGACGGGCGACTTCTCTTATCTTGGGACACGGACGGAAACCAAGAACGTCAATTCGATCCGATTTGTCCGTCAGGTTGTGGATTATGAGGCGCGGCGCCAGATCCAGGTGCTAGAGTCCGGCGGTGCGATTGATCAGGAAACGCGTCTGTTTGATGTGAAAACTGGGCAAACCAAAACCATGCGCTCGAAAGAAGACGCGCATGATTATCGCTATTTTCCTGATCCGGATCTTCTTCCATTGTCATTCACCCAAGAGCATGTGGACGCGATCAAAGCATCTTTGCCAGAGCTTCCCGATGCGAAAAAACATCGTTTCGTCGAGGCCTATGGATTGTCTCCTTACGACGCTTCGGTCTTGGTGATGGACAAGGCAAAGGCTGATTACTTCGAAGATGTCGCCAATGGACGCGATGGAAAACTGGCGGCCAATTGGGTGACAACGGAGCTTTTCGGTGTCCTCAACAAGCTCGATAAGACGATTGATGAGTCGCCCGTCAGTGCAGCCCAGTTGGGCGGCTTGATCGATCTCATCCAAGATCAAACGATTTCAGGGAAGATTGCAAAACAGGTCTTTGAGATCATGCTGGAAGAGGGCGGTGATCCAAAAGAGATCGTCGAGGCGCGTGGTCTCAAACAGGTCACTGACACCGGTGCGCTCGAAGCGGCGGCTGATAAGATTATTGCTGCGAACCCGGAGCAAGTTGCCAAGGTTAAAGACAAACCCAAGGCGCTTGGCTGGTTTGTTGGCCAGGTGATGAAGGAAACGGGCGGCAAAGCGAACCCGCAGGCGATCAACGAAATCCTCAAAAGCAAGCTGGGTCTTGAATGATCGGAGGGGTGAGGTGACGGCGCCTGTTTTTTCTCACCGCCTAGCAACGCTTGAGGACATTCCGGCCATTGATGCGCTGATTGAGGCTTCAGTCGTCGGTAACAATCGCGGTGTCCTCAGCGAGAAAGATCTTGTCGCTGCGCGCGAGACCATGGGTGTCGACTCCACGTTGATCGATGACCAGACCTATTTCGTGATTGAGACCACCGTGGACGGAGAAACTCTGGTCGTTGCCTGCGGCGGATGGGGAAAGCGCCGGACGCTTTACGGCGGTGCGCATACGGCGGGCCGTGATGATCGGTTCTCCGATCCCGCAACTGAGCCTGCGCGCATTCGAGCCATGTTCACGCATCCTGATTGGGTTCGGCAAGGCCTTGGGACACTGCTTTTGCGATTGGGTGAGGAAAGTGCGCTCAACGCGGGTTTTGGCGTCATTGAGCTCGGCTCCACCGTTGCTGGTGTTCCGCTTTACGAAGCGCGAGGATACATCGCCTACCACACTGAGGAGACCGTCGGCGCGAATGGCGGTATCAAGACTGTTGTCTCTATGAGAAAATCACTGGTCTGATGAAAAGGCCATCTGTTGAGCGACCAGGGCCGCAAGTGCCATGTAGCGATCGACTGAGACCGTTTCTGCGCGGGATTGCTCATCGATGTCCAACCCGTCCAGTGTCTCCGTTAACTTGCTGCCCAAAATAGACTTAAGACTTTGCCGGAGCATTTTGCGCCTTTGCGCAAAAGCTGCTTGGGTCACCCGCTCCAGCGCGGCAAGATGAGCAGAGTTCTGATCATCCTCAAAGATCAAGACGGAACTGTCGACTTTTGGAGGAGGCGTGAACGCCCTTGCTGGCAAGTGAAACCCCAGCCGCGGCCGACTGGCAGCCTGGGCGATGACCGAGAGACGTCCATAGGTCTTCGATCCGGGTCCCGACAAAATCCGCTCACCAACTTCCCGCTGGAACATCAGGACCATTCGGCTCCAAAACCGCGGGCGCATCGTCAGCCATTTGATCAAGAGTTCAGTCGAGATGTTGTAAGGCAGGTTCGAGGCAATCACTGTTCCTTGGGGCAGTCCAAGGGCAATTTCATCAGCCTTCAGCGCATCATCTTCAATCGCCCGCACACGACCGGTCGCTTGGTTAAGCTCTTGCAGAATCGGCGCGATCCGCGGGTCGCGTTCAATTGTGACCACGGTGGCACCGGTGGCGAGCAGCGCGCGGGTGAGGCCCCCTGGACCGGGACCAACTTCCAAAACCGTGTCGTCTTCGCCAGTCTCGCAAAACCCTGCTATTTTGCGTGTAATGTTCAGATCCAAGAGGAAGTGCTGACCCAAACCTTTTCTGGCAGCGAGTCCATGCGCGTTGATGACCTCCCGCAGCGGCGGGAGGCTTTCAAGCATCGCGGACCTCACGCGCTTTGGCCATCGCGTCGGCCATTCGTATCGCGGCGATGAGGCTGTCAGGACGAGCGATGCCGCGTCCTGCTATATCAAGACCGGTACCATGATCAGGCGATGTACGGACGATCGGTAAACCGATGGTAACGTTGACTGCATCATGGAACGCGACTGTTTTAATCGGAATCAACGCCTGGTCATGGTACATTGCCAAGGCTGCATCATATTGCGTTCGTGCTTCGGGATGAAACATCGTGTCCCCGGGCATCGGTCCGACCGCGTTGATCCCCGCAGCTTGCAGCTCTAAAATGGCTGGTCCGATGATCTCACGTTCTTCCGTTCCCATCCTTCCGTCTTCTCCCGCATGCGGATTGAGGCCTGCGATGGCGAGGCGGGGCGAGGCAACACCAAAGTCTCGCTCTAGAGCTTGGGCAGTGACCAGCCCGTGCGCGACGATACGTTCTCGCCTAAGAGCACCGGGCACGTCGCGCAAAGCCAAGTGAACAGTGACCGGGACCGCCCGAAACCCATCGGCGGCCAGCATCATCACGGGGCCTCGGGCACTGCCATCGGGCATCGGAAGGTGAGCCAAGAGGTTGCCTAAAAATTCAGTGTGCCCTGGAAAAGCAAAACCGGTTTCTTGAAGGACTGACTTTTGGATGGGCAGGGTGATGAGTGCCGACGCGTCCCCCGATAAGCAGGCATCAACGCCAGCTTCGATCGATTCTGTGACAGCGTGCGCGGTGAGAGCGTTCGGCCTTCCAGGGCTGACCGTCGAGAGGCTTGCCCGCGCCTTCTCTGACAATGGAATGACCGGTAGCCCCTCTTTGAACGCGGAGCGTGCATCGCGTGCTCTCGTGATCGCAATCGGTTTGACGGAGCCGCGTATACTGCTGGGAAGGTTCGAGTGCCGGTCGGGGTCATCGAAGGTAAAAAAGCAAATCGCTTG
>JBCCBY010000145.1:0-7749 GCA_039033795.1 Pseudomonadota bacterium
CCATCAAAGGAAGAGCGCGAAAATGGCTTCTATGAGCTGGTGCTTGTGGCGGTGTCAGCCGATGGCTCGCGTCAGGAGACCGTCGTTCGCGGCGACAAAGACCCCGGCTATGGCTCCACATCGAAGATCATCTCGGAGGTCGCGCGCTGCCTCAACGAGGATATCCCTGAAGGAGAAGGCGGAATTCAAACCCCGGGGGCTGCTTTGGGTGCGAAACTGATCGACCGTTTGCACACCCGCGCGGGCGTGACCTTCGACTAATCGGCCTCTGCGTTCTGTTCTGCGTTTCCTTAGGGTTTTCTCGTTTATCTCGACCCCCTAAGGGAGCCAGAGCGGAGCGCGATCTATGTTTGAACCACAAGCGATACCAGACGTTATTCTGGTTCGGCCCAAGAAGTTTGGCGATCACCGGGGCTTTTTCTCCGAGACTTTCCATGTGACCCGGTATGCTGAGGCCGGCATCGATGGTCAGTTTGTCCAAGACAATCACTCCCTTTCTGCGACCGTTGGCACGTTGCGTGGTCTGCACTTTCAGATCGATCCATCGCCGCAGGGGAAACTCGTGCGCTGCACCGCTGGCCGCATTCTTGACGTGGCGGTGGATATCCGTGTGGGCTCTCCCACCTTCGGCCAGCATGTCTCCGCTGAACTGACCGCAGAAGGCGGTGAACAATACTGGGTGCCTGTCGGCTTCGCTCATGCCTTTGTCACCCTTGAGCCTGATACGGAAGTTCAGTATAAAGTGACTGGATTTTATGATCCGGAGGCGGATCGCGGTCTTGCTTGGGATGACCCTGATCTCGGCATTGACTGGGGACTGGGCGATAAAGCCCCCGTTCTTTCGGACAAAGACACGAAACATCCACGGTTGGCGGATTTGCCGCCCTATTTCACGTACCAAGCCTAAAGGAGGCTTCAGCCATGCGTATCCTGGTTACTGGCGGCGCGGGGTTCATCGGATCGGCGGTTATCCGCTATTTGATCGAAGAGACCGAAGCGGAAGTCATCAACGTCGACAAATTAACGTATGCGGCCAATCTCGATTCGCTGGCGAGCATCTCCTCCAGTCAGCGCTATCGCTTCCATCAGGCGGATATCTGCCAGTCGGATGCGATCAAGACGATTTTCGATGAAGAAAAGCCGACCCATGTCATGCATTTGGCGGCCGAATCCCATGTTGATCGATCGATCAGTGGCGCGAAGGATTTTATCGACACCAACATTGTCGGCACGATGGTGATGCTCGAGGTGGCCCGGGGGTATTATGATGGGCTTGCGGGAGAGGCACGCGACAGCTTCCGTTTCCATCATATCTCAACGGACGAGGTCTATGGATCCCTCGGCCCTGAGGGGCTGTTCGAAGAAACCACGCCCTACGATCCGTCATCACCCTATTCAGCTTCCAAAGCGGCATCAGACCACCTGGTGGTGGCCTGGGGACGGACCTACGGCCTGCCTGTGGTGATCTCCAATTGCTCGAACAATTACGGGCCGTTCCAGTTTCCCGAGAAACTGATCCCCCTTATGATTTTGAAAGGCCTCAGCCGACAGCCGCTGCCGGTATACGGTGATGGCAGTAATATTCGTGATTGGCTTCATGTCGAAGACCACGCCCGTGCTTTGGTCATGGTCCTTCTCAACGGCCGCTTAGGCGAGAAGTACAATGTTGGTGGTCGGAACGAACGCACCAATCTCGAAGTCGTTCACACGATCTGCGATGCTTTGGACGCGCATCACCCAGGCCCAGATTCGCGGCGCTCACTCATCACCTATGTGACCGACCGTCCGGGTCATGATCACCGTTATGCGATCGATGCGACCAAGATCGAAACTGAGCTTGGTTGGAAAGCCAAGCACAATTTCGATACCGGAATTTCCGAGACCATTCGTTGGTACCTTGACAATGCCGAATGGTGGGAGCCTTTGACGGAGGGTGTTTATGGCGGCGAACGCCTCGGCCTTCTGAAGGATAAGGGCTGATGGGGATTCGTGTCTTCGTGGCCGGACAAAGCGGCCAGGTCGCCCAGAGCCTTGCGAAGACGGCGCCCAGCCAGGTCGTGCTGGGTCTGCATGGTCGGCCAGACGTGGATATCACGGACAAGGACAGCATCGCGCGCGCCGTCGAGGCGTTCAATCCAGATGTGGTGATCAATGCAGCCGCCTATACCGCAGTTGATCAGGCCGAGGACGAGCGCGACGCGGCGTTCGCCGCAAACGAAGCGGGTCCTCGTCATCTTGCCGACGTGACGGCCGATAGGGGAATCCCTTTGATCCATCTGTCGACGGATTATGTCTTTGACGGCAGCGGAACGAGACCATATCGTGAAGATGATCCAACGGCGCCCCTCGGCGTCTATGGTGCAAGCAAGCTTGCCGGAGAAGAAGCGGTGGTCGCCGCGAACCCCAAGCATATCATTGCACGGACCGCTTGGGTCTATGGATCGACGGGCAAAAACTTCCTTAAGACCATGTTGCGGGTGGCGGCAAGCAATGATGAATTGCGGGTGGTCGACGATCAGCGGGGTGCACCGACGAGTTCCGACACCATTGCCGTCGCTCTCTTGACCATCGCGCAGTCGATTGTTGAGGCCGGTGATCAGGCACCATTTGGTCTTTATCACTTGGTGTCCGCTGGTGAAGCGAGCTGGGCGGACTTTGCCAAAGCGATTTTTGACGAAAGCGCCGCGCGAGGTGGCCCTTCGGCATCGGTGGTCCCGATCACCACGGCGGAATACCCCACCAAGGCGACCCGTCCTGCTTATTCGGTGCTCGATACCGCAAAAACCCGGAGCGCCTTTGACGTCATCTTAGCTGATTGGCGCGAACCTGTGGGCACGATTGTCACGGATGTTCTCAACGAGGGGGCTCAATCATGAAGGGCATTATTTTGGCTGGCGGGCACGGCACACGCCTTTATCCCATCACGCGCGCGGTCTCCAAACAGCTTCTTCCTGTCTATGACAAGCCGATGGTGTATCATCCGATCACCACGCTGATGCTCGCAGGCATCCGCGAGATTTTACTCATTTCAACACCTCAAGCACTCCCTCTCTATAAGGAGCTTCTCGGTACAGGAGAATCCTGGGGCGTTCGATTTGAATACGCGGTCCAAGATGAACCGCGAGGCTTGGCTGAGGCCTTTATCATCGGTGAGGACTTTATCGGCGGTGCGCCATGCGCCCTCGCTTTGGGCGATAACATGTTTTATGGCGCCGGGCTTTCTGGCGAATTGGCCAATGCCGGAAGAATTGAATCGGGCGCGGTGGTGTTCGCCTATCGCGTTCCCGATCCCGAAGCATTTGGCGTGGTCGAAATCGATGACGAAGGGCGCGCGATCTCGATCGAAGAAAAACCCGCCCAACCCAAAAGCGATTGGGCAGTCACGGGCCTTTATTTCTATGATCAAGACGTGACGGAGATCGCAAAGGCGGTGAAACCATCGGCACGCGGCGAATTGGAGATCACGTCTGTCAACGATGCCTATTTGCAGCGCGGTGATCTGCGTGTCTCCAAGCTCGCGCGCGGAACAGCTTGGCTCGACGCTGGTACGTTCAATGGCCTTCTCCAGGCCAGCCAATTTGTTCAAACGCTTGAAGCCCGTCAGCGCTTTAAAATCGCGTGTCCGGAGGAAGTTGCCTTCCGGAAGGGCTTTATCTCAAAAGACGATCTTGTTCGCCTCGCTGAAGCCTTCAAGAATGATTACCGCAGCTACCTTCTCGATGTGGCGGAACACGGATAATCATCGATCATCATACGGATCGCTTAGGCGCGACCGATTGAGCTGTAGGTAAAACCCTGCTCGCGCATTGTCGAGGGGTCATAGACATTGCGTAGATCGATCAGCGTGGGTGTGCGAAGAAGCTCCTTCGTCCGCTTAAGATCGAGCGCGCGATAGGTGTCCCACTCGGTCACGATGACGGCAGCATCGGCGCCTTCCATGGCGTGGTAGGGGCCGTCGCAAAACATCACGTCTGTAAAATGCCCGCGCGCTTCGTCCATGCCTTCGGGGTCATGGGCGCGGACCGTCACGCCTGCTTCTTGCAGCATAGGAATGATATCAAGGCTCGGGCTATCCCGCATATCATCCGTGTTTGGTTTGAATGTCAGACCAAGGACGGCGACTGTTTTGCCGCTGGTTTCAGGCCCAAGTGTACGGAGCACCCTTTGGGCCATGCTTTTTTTTCGTTCAGCATTCGACGTCACGACGGCGTCAACGATACGGAGTGGAGCGCCCGTTTGTTCCGCGGTTCGGGTCAGGGCGAGGGTGTCTTTGGGAAAGCACGAACCACCATAGCCTGGACCTGCATGGAGGAATTTTGCGCCAATGCGCCCATCAAGGCCGATTCCCTTGGCCACCTGTTGGACGTCAGCACCGACTTTCTCGCAAAGGTCAGAGATTTCATTGATGAACGTGATCTTGGTCGCAAGAAATGCGTTGGCTGCATATTTAATCAGTTCAGACGTCGGACGACTGGTGAATAAGATGGGCGTTTCGTTAAGAAAAAGAGGTCGATAAAGTTCGCGCATCACATGGATGGCTTTTTCGTCTTCGGTGCCGACAACAACCCGGTCAGGGCGTTTGAAGTCATTGATCGCGGCTCCTTCACGAAGGAACTCCGGATTCGATGCTACCGAGAAGTCTTGGCCCTGAACAAGATCGGGCCGCGTCGTCTTTATGACATTCTCCACATCAGCGCCGGTTCCAACGGGCACGGTCGATTTTGTGACCACGACGGTGTAGCCGCTTATGTTCCTTGCTATTTCTTCAGCCGCTGCATGGACGAAGGAAAGATCTGCATGCCCATCACCGCGTCGGGAAGGCGTGCCAACGGCAATGAAAACGGCATCAACATTGGGGACCGCCTTGGCAATATCGGTTGTGAAAGAGAGACGACCTGCGTCGACATTGCTCGCGACCAGTTGATCGAGGCCTGGTTCATAAATCGGCATGATGCCATCAAGCAAACGGTCAATTTTCGCAGCGTCTTTATCAACGCATACCACGTCATGGCCAAAATCCGAGAAACAGGCTCCCGACACCAGGCCAACATATCCAGTGCCAATCATCGCAACGCGCATGGCTTCACTCGCTCTCGTCTCAGACGTGGCGGCATAACGGCGAACATCCCTCCGCGTCTAGGGTTTGGTGGGGGGGAGGTTATCATTGTTTCGTTTCTCCGCCGTTTCGGTCAACGACGAAGCGACGATGCCGGTGAACATGGCGATCACGGCGAGCCCTGCTATGGCATGAAAGCCCGCAACCATGCGGCCCAAGGGTGTGATCGGCACAGCGTCGCCATACCCCACGGTCGTGAAGGTCACGACACTCCACCAGATGGCACGCGGCACGGACCCAAACACGTCGGGCTGCAGCCGGCCTTCTATCAAGTAAAGCGCCACTGACGAACCGAGCAAAAGCCCCCCGCCCAAGATCGCTGTAAACGCCAGCTCAAACCAGTGGGATCGCAGCGCTGAGCGAAAGGCCCGCAATGCTCTTGAGGCCGCGGGGATCTGCGTGAGTTGAAACAGGCGCACAACGCGGAAAACGCGAAAGACCGTCAACCACCCGCCATCAACATCGAGGAACAGCGGAAGAATAACGATGAAATCTGTGATGGTCGCCCAGCGGGTTCCAAAGCGAACCGCGCCTCGAAGGCCTTGGAACCGATGACTGAGCCCAGACACCCAAAACCTTGCTGCCAGCTCGACCGTGAAGATCACCAAGATTGCTTGTTCGACCCAGGACAACAAGGCTCGATGGTTGGGCAAAAACGCCGGTTCGGTCGCCAGGAGACCCAGCACCACCGCAACGATCACGACGCATAGAACAAACGCGTTGAGGGCCGATATCCCGCCATCATCGACACCTTCTGGATCAAGTTGACGGTGGAGTTGCTGTCGGAAGTTATGCAACGCGCCACCCATGCTGGTTCCCTTTTGTCCCGACGTCTCCTTTATGGCGCGGTTTGGCCTCCTGACGCCAGGACCGACGGCGAGCAGGATGGTATCATCATGCAAGTCTGTCTCGACACCGCGGTCACGTCGCGCCACGAGGGGGTAGGGGCAACAAGAGGGGCACCCACATGAGTGAACGCACAATCAATCGGCGCATGGTGTTAGCGGCGCTACCGGCCAGCGTGGTTGCAGGCTGCACAACAGCCGAGCAAGAAGCCATTTTTGGTGCCGTTCTTGGCAGCATGGGCACGACCTCAACGGGAACGAGCGCGGGCGGCCTCACGTCGGCTGAAGCGGCACAAGGCATAAGAGCGGCACTCGATCAAGGCGTCGCAGCGGCGGTGTCACAGGTGGGACGCCGCGACGGCTACTTTGCTGATCGGCAGATCAAGATCCCTCTTCCGCCGCGTCTTGCGGCAGCGCAGTCACAATTATCGGCCTTCGGATTATCAGGCATGCTTGATCAAATGCAGCTTGAGATCAATCGCGGTGCTGAGCAAGCAGCCCCAGAGGCGCGGAGCATCTTTGTCAGTGCTATCCGGTCGATGACCATTAATGATGCGTTTGGCATTGTGAATGGCGGGCCGACGTCGGCCACCACCTATTTCCAAAATCGCACCACATCGTCGCTTACCCGTCTTTTCCGTCCGTCAATCGAAACGGCGCTGACTCGGACCGGCGCTATTCAGACCTATGACAATATCTTGGCCAGCCTCGCCGGTATTCCGTTGGCCCCGCAAATGGGTGCCAACGCCCGTAACGACTTGATCGACCACGGCGTTGGCAAAGGTCTTGATGGGCTCTTTTATTACGTTGCGCGTGAGGAGGAGGCGATCCGAACCAACCCTGCCAAGCGGACAAGCGAAATTCTTCGCCGAGTCTTTGGCTAAGCGGCCACCACGAACGAGCAATTGGTCGTCCCCGATCCACCGACATTGTAGGTGGCGACACGCTTTGCGCCCTCCACCTGATAGTCGCCCGCCTGGCCAGTCACCTGTTTGCTGGCGTCGAGCAGCATGCGAACGCCTGTTGCGCCCACCGGATGGCCAAGCCCAATCAGACCGCCCGACGGATTAACAGGCAGCTTGCCCCCTGTTGCGATGGTGCCATCTTCGACGGCCTTCCACGCCTCGCCCGGAGCGGTGATGCCGAAATGCTCGATTGCCATATACTCGGTGACGGAGAAGCAATCATGGGTTTCGATCGCGTCCAGATCATCAGGCCCACCAATGCCAGCGCGGCGGTATGCATCGGTGATGGCTTTGCGGGTCCACGGAAGGACGTAGTCATCCTCTCGACTGTCTTCGATCTTTTGCGCAAACTGCATGGGTGCGGTGGTATGGCCCCAGCCATCGATACGCGGAAGGTCATCGAGCGTTAGCCCGCGACGATGGGCGTAGTCCGCTGCTTTTTCGGCCGAGGCGAGAAAAACCACTGCTGCGCCGTCGGTCACTTGTCCGCAGTCGTGGCGGCGCATCCAACCCTCCACCACAGGGTTGGCATCATCATTGGCTTGAAAGCTTTCCTCCGTAAACGTCCAGCCACGTGATTGCGCATTGGGATTACGCTTCGCGTTCTCGAAATTAATCTGAGAAATGCCCATCAGGTGCTGATAATCAAGACCGTACCGCTTGTCATACTCCTCAGCCAGATCGGAAAACATCGCTGGCCAGACATAGGTCGCATCTTGTGCCTCAACACCTCTCCACGCCGCGGCCCCCAGGTGATCTGCGGCTATCTTTCCCGAAACGTTCCGCATGAGCTCGATACCGGCGACACAGGCCAGGCCGTATC
>JBCCBY010000146.1:0-7630 GCA_039033795.1 Pseudomonadota bacterium
ATCGCTATGGATCATTTGGGTGTTGGGACATCGGATAAACCCATTGATCTCGATTATTACACATTTGATGACCATGCGGATCGTCTTGAACGGTTTATGGATGCACTCGACCTGCATGACTTTAACTTTTTCGTGCAGGATTGGGGTAGCGTGATCGGCCTATATGTGGCTGCGGGTGATCTGGATCGTTACCGGCGGATTATCGTTGGTAATGGTGGATTGCCTGTTGTTACCCAGCGATCGGAACCACCAGAGGATCTTGAAGCCAGCAACGCAGCGTTTCATCAGACACTGCTATCCATTCCAGATCTTCAACCGCCGTTCTTTGATGCCGATGGCAATCCCATTCTAGTAGGCGGGGATCCCGGTGAAGGCCCCGAGCCCTTTGGCCAGTGGGTGGCTTATGCAAAAACGTCAGAGGACTTCCAACCGTCAATTATGTGTGAAGCCCTCACTTATTATCCGCTGACGGAGGCCGAGGAATACGCCTATGATGCTCCGTATCCGCACCGTATTTCTATGGCCGGTGCCCGCATGTTCCCAAGTCTTCGCGATGAACTTGTGGGTTTGACACAAGAGCGCAAAGATACGCTGAGAACTTACGACCGCCCCTTTCTCACGATCTTTGGTGCTAACGATCCAGGTCTAAGCGGCGAAGGTGATGATCAGCAATGGATGATCGAAAACATCGCCGGTGCAGAGGGCCAGCCCCACGAACGTATTCCCGATGGAAGCCACTTCTTCCAAGACGATAAGGGATTTGAAGTTGCGGCAATGGTCGATGATTTCATTCGTAGAACCCCTTAGCACGCAAGTCTTGCGGACGAAGTGGACTACCGCTTCTTCGTTCGCAAGACGCTAAAACAAAGATTTAGGGTCCGCACTGTCCTTGCCCCCTAAAGTTGGGCCACGTTTTGGCGTAGGTTTCTTGTTTTGGTGATAGTTGGTGATGGCGCGGAAGCGGTTCTCTGAAGAAGATACTCGGGAGCTGCTCAGGCAGATTGAGGTGGATCTGAACTCGGGTTCAAACATAGAAACAGCCTGCCCAACCGTCGGGATCAGCACAGCCACCTATTACAACTGGCGGCGCCGTTATGGCGGGACGGGCCGTAGCCAACTCTCCGAGATGAAGGACCTGGAAAAAGAGAACAGGCGGTTGAAGAAGATCGTGGCCGAGCTTGGGCTGGATAAGCTCATCCTCAAGGGGAGCCTGGATTTTTTAAAGCCAAAGGTCTGACAACGGATCAGTTGCGTCAGGCCGTTGTTCACTCACGGCAAAAGCTAGGCTGTTCCGAAAGACGAACCTGCCGGGTTGTGGAGCTCTCGCGGTCAACGCACCAGTACCGGAAGGCCGCCAAAGATGAGGACAGCCTCCGGCTGGCTCTGATCCGTCTGGTCAAGCAGTATGGCCGCTATGGCTATCGGAAGATCACTCAGCTCTTGAAGATCGAAGGCTGGGATGTGAACCATAAGCGTGTGGAGCGGCTCTGGCGGGAGGAAGGTCTTCAGCTGCCTCAACGGCATAAGAAGCGTCGGCGTCTGTATCACAAAGACTCTTCGGTCATCCGCCTACGCCCCAAATACCCTAATCAGATCTGGAGTATCGACTTCGTTCACGACCGGCTGAGCAACGGTCGGCCTTACAAGATGTTGACCGTGCTCGATGAGTTCACTCGCGAAGCCCTCACGGTCTCGATCCACACCAAGATGAACGGCGAGGACGTTCTCGAGGCACTCTATCCGCTGCTCCTGAGGCATGGAAACCGGAGTTCTTGAGGTCGGACAATGGCCCAGAGTTTACCTCACAGAGCTTCCAGTCTTGGCTCAAAAAGGTCGGCATCGAGCCCATCAGGACCTATCCAGGGTCACCTTGGGAAAACGGCTACAACGAGCGCTTCAACGGCAAGCTGCGCCACGACGTACTGAACACGGAATGGTTCATCACCATCGGCCAGGCCAGGACTGTCATCGGCAGATGGCTCAGACAATAAAACCAGGTCCGCCCGCACCAAGCGCTCAACATGCGCACACCCGTCCCAGAAACTCTACCCACAAATGGCCCAGAATGACGGGGCTGGATACGCGTCAATGAAGCGCCCTGGCAATTGTATCTACGTAATGTAGTGAGTGGATCTGTGAAATTAGTGCGTAAGCTAATGGTATGCGTATTAAGAGTCTACATTTAATGCAGTATGCTGATTGACTTAGTAGGGTGCCTCTCACCATAAACCGGTACGGGTCCAGTGCCGAACTCGCCAGAAGCAGCCTACTCCTAAGAGGTTGAAGGAAAGATGCGCACCGCTACAGGACAACGCATCAAGTTCTACACGGACCCACCAGAGTGTTTGCGTGTCCCGATCCGGTTGGTCATAGACGGATCAGGTTGTAGCGTCCAACCCCCTAATGGTTTCGCCGAACTACTCCGACCTGACGGAAATTCAAGCACTCCCTTCGCTCGGCTTGCTGTTGAGAATCCTCGCGTTCGGTCTTTTGATGACCAGACTGATAAGTGATCCGATGAATTTTTGAAGTACTACTCGATGCAAAACCGGGTCCTACAGCATCTTCGCCGCAGTGCGCCTTGGTGGAATGGTCCGCTCTACGTTTTGGATGGTCTGACGGCGGAGATATCGCTGCGCAACTGAAGTCATATTATCCATCGGTCACGCGTGCTCTCCTTGGGGCGATGGGTGGTGGCTACACGATGGCAAAATACTTCGCTCAGTTTTAGGTGTGTACTGAAGATATGCCGAGTACGGAGCGGCAAAGTTGTCAGCACAGTCTTAACAAGCAAGTTGAAACCATGTGTGATAACCCAACGTGGAAGAAAACGTGGTCAGGGCAAGACAACACTTGGAAAGCTTGGGCGTCACGGTTGGACAGCAGGCTAAGCCATTTGCTGAAGGACAACGACACGCCGATCCTCATCGTTCACGGTGCTGAGGATTTTGAAGCGGCACCGGTTGAAAGTGCGAGAAAGCTCGTCAGCGATTTACAAAGTGCGCGGAACGAAAGTTTTTCATATTGGGAAATCCCGAACATGGGCCACACATGGTCGTCTCTCCCGCCAAAAGATGCGTTAGATCTTGAGCGAAAAATGCTCAAGTGGCTGCTGTAGGGAGACGAGGACCCGGGTTAACTGACCTGTGCCGCCCATCCAAGCTTGCGACTATAATCGTTGTCGTTACCGGCTTATCTCGTGATCGATGGTTAGTTCATTGCTCGCTTCCCGACTGTCGGAAACGTTTTGATGCCCTGGGTCGACTGCTTGTGATTTTTCTGTACCCGGCTGAGTCGTTCGCAGCTCAAGCCCGGTGATATCCGTCAATTGATCTCGGGCATCGAGAGCTGATGTCTTCGTACCAGTTTCGCGTTCTAGTAATTTCAGTGTGCGATCCTTGTTGTCGGTTACTATACTGAGCGTATCCGCTGACCGGCTGATAGAGACATAGAATCCAGCTTGGTTTGTGAGCTGATGCTCCCGTGAGTCGATTGCGGTGACCACATGCTCCGTGGTTTGCCCTTGGCTTGCATGGGATGTGATTGCGTAGCCATGGGTGAGAGATCTCAGTGCTGCATCGCTCCGTTCAAAGACTTGCTCCTGACCACCAACGTCGAGGGTTACAGTTTTCTCGTCGAATGCCTTCACCGTGGCTGAGGTGAGGGCAGCGATGTCGTGCCCACGTTCTGAGTGGGTGAAGAGGAGCTTATCGTTCTGGCGAATGCGGAGTTCACCCCCGCGGTTGAGGGAATAGGGCGCGGTTTCGTAACGGCCGGCAAGTCTACTCAGCTTAATCGTTTGAAGACCACCTCGCGAATTTCTTAGCGTGACGAGCCCTCTTTCTTCGTCGATGGTGGTGATCGTCCGTGTTGCTCCTTTCTTGGCGTTGACGGCATCTTGACGTGCATGAAAGGCGAGTATGTCGCCTTTACGATAGCTTCTCGGACTGGTGGCCTCGGCTTTGGTCATGTCCTGAGTGTGGAGAACGGGAAGCTTCATTTCGTGGGGCCCGAGGCGGCCGTCGCTGATCATCTCGTCGCGAATAGCCGCGTTGATATCGTTTCGAAGCCGGTGGCCCGGCGCAACAATCATCGCCTTGTCGCGCGCGGAGCGTGGAAGCGCCTTCCATGCTTCGAGAGCGCCCTGCGCGAGGTTCCCATCGGGTCGTTCGATGATGTTGGCTTGAAGTCGCGTCATGGCCGATCCGACCCGGCCTTCACCGGCATCGATGACGGCGCGCCGCCGTTCATCGTAGGCCTCATCGCTCGGAAGGCGCACAACGTCTTTCATGATCGCAGTGGTCATGCCAGCCGCCTGGGCTTGATCGAAGGGGCGCCCAGCATCCACTGCGCCGTGTTGTCGCCGGTCACCGGATAGGACGACCCGCGCGGGGTTCTGCTCGAGCAGTGTACCGAGCAGTCGGTTCATCTGCTTCGTCGATAGAAAGGAGCTCTCATCGACCACCACCACCGATCCCGCGACAGAGCTACGCTCACCCGAGCGGGCGTTTCGCAAGAATCCAGCGACGGTTTGAGCGTCGATGCCGAGGCTTTTCTCAAGCTCCTTTCGAGCGGCGTGGGTCGGTGCGAGCCCAACCAGCGAAACGCCTTGGCGTGATGCCGCGGGCTTAAGGTCAGCAAGAAGCTCCTTGGTCTGACGCATCATCGTCGTCTTACCGGTCCCGGCGTAGCCTTGAACGCCCACCAATCGGTGGCGACCACCTAGAACGAATTTGATGGCGCTCCGCTGACCAAGCGTGAGGTTGGTGTCTTTCAACAATCCATCGACGGCTATGTCAGGCATCAGAGGCTCAGTTTCTCCGGCGCTGCTGACTAACATCTGTGTACGTTCTTCATGGCTTACGCTCCGTCTTGTGGTTGACCACGCGTCTGGATCGCGAGCGGTGACCATCACCTTTCCTGAGCGCCTCAGCAGCCTGAGTTCCTTGTCGATGTCCTTAAGGGTCACCCCATCAGCTGCATGCTCAAGTGCGGTGCGGCGGATGTGGTGGAGGGAGAAGGCGGCCTCGCGCTGTTCATGGTGTTTGAGGCCGAAGCTCGCGGCAGCCCTGGCAGCCGCTTCGCGTTCGGATCCTGCTCGGTCCATGGCGTAGGGGTCGCGCTCGTCGAGACGCAGAACGCGCGTAGGTCTTGTTGCGTTTTGGATCTCTCTCGTCACCGCTCCGGCTAGACCTGCCCGTGCGGCACGGGTGTCCTGCAGTGGTGCTTCGATGCGTCCAGCTTCGGCGCGCAACGCCGCGTTGGCTGCCAAGCCTTCAAGCGTTTGTTTCCAAAGCGCCCCGCGTTCTTCCCATTGAGCTGTCCGCTCATCTTGGCTCACCTGCGTTTTGGCGGGCCTTGTTTTGACGGCGAGCGTCGCCCTGGCCGCAGGTGTCGGGTGGTCCAGCTTCGCCGCCGCCTTGTTGATGCGGACCGCACCTTTCGAGAACTCGGCGCGGGCTTCACTCGGCATACCGACGATTTCGAAGGACCCTGCTTTGCCGTCGGTCAGCTTCACCTGGTAGCCCAGTGCACGCAGGTTTTCGCGAAGGCTGGCATCATAAGCGAGGCTCAAGGTCTTCCGGTGGCGGAAGAACGGATCATTGTGAAGCGCTCTCCAGCTTCCGTCTGCAGCTTTCGTCATGTTGGCGATGACGGAGTGGGTGTGAAGCTGAGGGTCCTTATCGCGCGAGATGTCGTGCTCGAACTTTGCGATCACAAGGTTTCCAGTCTTCAAGGGCTGGGGTGGGCCTTTCTTTCCGTTCTCCAGGGTCTTCCGCACCCGCGTACCCGCAAGGTTGCGTTCAGCCCATTTGAGGGTCTGGTCCACGGCCTTCCGATGGGCACCCAGAAGCCGCTGGTCACAGCCGAGATAGAGGAGCAGTGAAACGTCCTTCGGCGGCGAGAAGGTGAGGTCGATGCCCGGACGATGTTTCCGGTTGAGGGCTTGCTCAAGCGTCTCACCGCCCCGGTGCCCGACAGCCTTTCCGTCGAGGGTTTCCCCGCGGAGGACACGTTCGAAGGTCGCAAGGTCGACTGCGCCTTTGAGCCCAAGAGCGTCCGCCCCTGTGCCGAACCAGGCGCTGGGTTCGCGTTCGTCCTTGTCCTTCGCATAGTAATTGTCCTTGCCGTAATAGTCCTTCGCCGCGCTGGCGGAGGACAGAGCCGAGATCGACGCCACCATGGATCAAGGCTCCATGTCCCAATCAGGAAACGCTAACTCGCGTCGTGGCGTCTTCCAGCCGGAAGGTTCATCGCTCTCCTTGCCGCTTCCCGCCAGAGCCGATGATGGCCGAACCGGCTCACTGTCGAAAAGCGCGTCCAGCGCGTCGCCCTCGGGCGGTCCCGCCTCCTCAAAGATGTCCCGCTGATCGTCATCCGATCTTTTGGTGCCTGCCGTTGGCGTGGACGTGAAAGCGGAACGAGTGGGTGTGGCCTCAGCCTCATTCGCCGCTGTGCCGGACCGCCTGATCAGCAGCGATTGATCACCCCGCGGCACGAAGGCTGGGACCTTCTGGTCTCGGATCGTGAGGGGCACTTTGACCTTGGCGAGGGGAAAGCCTTCGGGCATTTTGAGGAAGCCCTCGAGGCTCCGGAGGTTCATGATTTCTTCGGGGATGACGAGGTGTTCGATCTTGTCCTGACGGGCCACCATCACCCCGTCGCGGATCGTGTTCGCCCCGAACGATACGTTCTCGTTGGACTGAGATCGCTCCTGCCGCCCGAGAAAGTCCGCATACCATTTCGCCGTATCGGCGTCTGACGCGGCGAGGATCAGCTTCGACCGGCAGACAGATGAAAGGGATTGGGCCCCGTCTGGTCCGTAGATTTCTCGGAGCTGGGATTGCGCCTGGATGCCCAGAACAAAGGCCGCGCCGAACTGCCTGCCCCGGGCGAGGCCGTCCATGATGGAGGGAAGCTGCTGCAGCGACGGAAGCTCATCGATGATGAACCAAATGCGCCGCTTAGGGTCCCGCGGCTGGGACATGAGCGCCCGCACCGCTGTGTCCATCCAGACCGTGAGCAGTGGCTTCAAGGTGACATGCATGTCCGCCCGCGAGGAAAGATAGACGGTGCCTTCGGCCTGGTCGTCGGTCATCCATTCGGTGATGGAGAAGGGCTGCCCTTCACTCGGCAAAAGACGGAGGCAGTCTAGATAGGTCGACAGCATCATCCGCACGCTGTTGGTCATCTTCGGCGTATCCGACGACACAATGGTGGCTGCTGGGGTGCCTTCAAAGAAGGGAGCGAGGTCCTCGAGATTGGCGTTCAAAAGGGTGTCGACCAAGTGCTGGTTCGTCGCTTTGCCGTCCCCAATCAGGAGCTGGGCGGCCGTCGAGAATACCATCCGTGCACTGTCCGCCCAGACCGGGTCGGCCTTCTGGCCGCGGGGGATCATCGCTGCCGCAATAGCGTCGAACGCTGCCTTCGAGTCCGCCTCGCAGAAAACCGACCACGATGGCGAACGCGCATCGAGGGGGTTCAGGATGATGTCCGTTCCCTCGCGGTAGAACGGAGCCAGAAAGCCGCCGGTTAGATCGAACACAATCGCCCGGTCACCGGCCGCCCTGATCTGTTCGAGGAGGGCGAGAATAGCTTGGGTCTTTCCTGACCCGATCGTCCCCGAAAT
>JBCCBY010000147.1:0-7603 GCA_039033795.1 Pseudomonadota bacterium
ATCGAACGCCTCGAACCAATTGACGAACATCCAGAGGTAAATATCAAGGATCGTGCACGTCTCCCCAAAAAAATAGGGGCCATCGCTGCACGCATTTTCGAGGATCTTGTAGTTATCGATCACAAAAGTGTCTGCCACATCCGCCACATCGTCCGTGTCTTTCGTGGTGTAGCGTTGCGGGTAGTTCTTGCGCAGCTCCCCTTCATAAATATTGGCGAGGATAAAGCACATCCATTGATCAAGGCGCGCTCGCTCGAATGATCCGGGTGCGGGTGCAAGGCCAGATTGCTGATTGGTATCAGCCACGTAGCTGAGCATCGCGACCGTTTCAGTAAGGCACGCGCCATTATCGAGGACCATCGCGGGGATCTGGCGTCGTGGATTGATTTTGATAAAATCCTCATCAACGATGCCATCGTCTGTGTACTCCACAAGAACACGTTCAAAGGCTATGTCGACCTCAGCCAAAGCGGCTTCGACGCAGGCTGATCCCGATCCAGGGTTTGCGTAGATTTTCATGCTGGTCTCTCTTTCAAAAACCAATAAACAGACTGGCTGACAGATTATTTGCTCTGTTCAAAGATCGCATAGATCTTCACCACGTCGCCGATCGACTCCCATGTGCCTTTAAAGCCTGCTTCAATAACGAATGCTTCGCCGGTCCCAAACTCGATCGAGGAACCCTCCGTGTCAGTGATTTTGGCGCGCCCTTCGACAAGCACACAAAGCTCATTCTCCGTGTAAGCGACATCAATGATGCAAGGACCACTGCCCCAATGGCCAACGTGAAATTGCTCAGATGAATCGCTAAAGGCGTCCCAAGATCGCGTCTCTGACACCCCGTTGATGAGCTTTTCGGCGCGAATGGTGCCCGACATGCCCTCGGTGTCTCGATTGACGGGCTTCACTGCACTGATCGTCATCAATCTCTATCCTTTAATGTCGCGGCAATCGGTCGAGCTGTTGTTGTCTAGGGGAGGCTAGACCTGGTCACGCACCGAGCCAATTCCCGGCGGGTCCGGATGCTATTCCCGCGGCGCAGCTGCGCGACGAAGGCGGTCATTGATCGCTTCGCCAAGTCCGTTTTGCGGGATCGGTGCGACGGCGATCGCGCGGCCTTCTCGATCGAGGTCTCGCAGGTAACTGAAGAGATTCGTTGCAGCTTCCCGAAGATCAGCCGTTGGCGAAAGATCCCTTTGAGCGCCGCTGGTTCCGCCAAACCCGAGGAGCAGTTCATCAGCTCCCGCTGTTTCAGCATTGAGCCGAAGGCGCGCATGGGGCGCGTAGTGGCTGGTCATCATGCCCGGTGCTTCAATGCCTCCACTTGCGTTGGTGAGCGGGTAGCCGAGCACCGCCTCAATTCTGTCCGAAGGAATTGATCCTGGTCGGAGCAACGTGGGACGGCTTTTGGTGAGGCCAATGATCGTGCTTTCAAGACCAGCTTCACATGGTCCTCCATCAAGCACGGGCACGGCGCCGCCGAACTCGGCCACCACATGCTCAGCGCGCGTGGGGCTCAGTCTTCCGGATCGGTTGGCCGAGGGCGCGACCAAGGGTTCTCCGAGCCTTTCGAGGAGCTCCCGCATCACCGGGTGGGACGGCACCCGGACGGCGAGCGTCGTGAGCCCTGCCGCGGCCAGCTCGGCCACCGGCGCCTTTTCTTGCTTCTCCAGCACGATCGTCAGGGGCCCCGGCCAAAACGAGGACGCGAGGCGGCGGGCACATTCGTCGAGCTTCATCACGCGGCTCGCATCGTCCAAGGAAAGGCAGTGCACAATCAGAGGGTTAAAGCTCGGCCGCTTCTTGGTTTCGTAGATCTTGGCGATCGCCTTTCCATCCGATGCCAGGGCAGCCAGCCCATAGACGGTCTCCGTTGGCACCGCGCATAAAGCGCCCGAACCGAGGATTTGCACCGCATCTGCAATTGATGTCGGTCTGCTGCGGTTCGTCACTTTGCTTTCGCCTTCCACGCGGGTCAAAGAGGAGCCCAACGTTCAGAATTCCAACAGGGAGCCTCCCCGTGACCTATCACACCCCGATCCGCGATATGCAATTTCTCCTGAACCATGCAGCGGGCTTCGATGCCCTGCGGGACATCGGAGCATTTGAAGACCTCTCCGATGAATTTCTCGAGGCGATCCTGGGTGAGGCTGCGAAATTTTCGGATGAAGTGATCGCGCCGCTCAATTGGGCATCCGACCAGCAGGGCGCGCGCCTGGAGAACGGCAAAGTCTTCACCAGCCCCGGTTTTAAAGAGGCTTACAGCCAATATGTCGAAGCAGGCTGGAACTCGGTGGCGTTTCCTGAGGCGTTCGGCGGCCAGAACTTGCCGGCCACGCTAGCGCTTATGGTGTTTGATGCCATGTGCGGGGCGTGTTTGTCCTTCACCATGGGCACGAGCTTGACCACCGGCGCGGTCAAGGCGCTCTTGGCTTACGGTGATGACGAGCAAAAAGAGTTTATTCTGCCCAAGCTTGTCTCTGGCGAATGGGCTGGCACGATGAACCTGTCGGAGCCTCAAGCCGGCTCAGATCTCGCCAACATCAAGACCAAGGCTGAACCGGTTGGCGATGGCACCTATAAGATCAAAGGCACGAAGATCTGGATCTCCTATGGTGAGCACGACCTGACCGAGAACATTTGTCATTTGGTGCTCGCACGGCTGCCTGATGCGCCTGAAGGCACACGCGGCATCTCGATGTTCATGGTACCGAAATTCCGTATCAACAGCGACGGCTCGCTTGGCCAAGCCAACGACGTGAAATGCGTCGGCATCGAAGAGAAGCTGGGACAGCATGGCTCACCGACATGCGTGCTTTCCTATGGTGATAACGACGAATGCCTTGGCAAGCTCGTTGGCGGGGCGAATGAAGGCCTCAAGAACATGTTCGTTATGATGAACGCAGCGCGCATCGATGTCGGCATGCAAGCGGTGTCTGCCTCCGAGGCCGCTTTCCAAAAAGCGCTCGCCTATGCGCAGGATCGCGAGCAAGGCCGCGCCTTTGGTGTTAAATCGGGTCCAGCTATTCCGATTTGGCAGCATGCAGATGTTCGGCGTAACCTCTATACCATGAAAGCGCTCACCGATGCGGGGCGCGCGATTTGCTACGCCAATATGGTGGCCTATGACCTGGCGAAAAAGGCAACCGACCCCGACGTGAAGGCCAAAGCGAAGGAACGCGAAGAGCTTTTGACCCCTTTGTCCAAGGCCTTCCCCTCCGAGCGGGCGATGGAGGTCACCAATATTGGTGTGCAGATCCACGGCGGCATGGGTTTCGTCGAGGAAACGGGCGCCACGCAATTCTTCCGTGATGCCCGTATTTGCGCGATTTATGAGGGCACAAACGGGATTCAAGGGATTGATCTCATCGGCCGGAAACTGGGTATGGGGAGCGGGAAGCTCGCTTATGATTTTCTCGATGAAGTGGTGGAGAACGCTGACGCCGCAATCGCGACCGAGAACAAGCGCCTGGTGAAAGCGGGTAACCGGCTGAAAGAAGAGGCTGCGCGTTTGCGCCGGAACACCGAATGGATGGTTGAGGCCATGGCCTCCAAACCAGAGGATGGTCTGGCAGGCGGCACACCGTACCTTGAGCAATTCGGCTATGTCACCGGTGGCCATTATCTTCTGCGCGGTGCTCTTGCCGCGCTCGGCCTTAAGGACGATGAAGGTGCGCATACTGAATTCTTAGATAGCAAGATTCATATTGCGTGCTTTTACGCTGACAATCTGTTGCCGCGGGCCACGGGCTTTGCGCCGGCTGTGCGTGCTGGCGCACGTTCGGTTGCTGCGGTGGAGCCAGAGCTTCTGGCGGGCTAAAACCCGTCGCGCTCGTTACGGGCTTCATCGAGAAACATCCTGAGCGCTTGTAAGGCGGGGAGAGCCTCTCGCAAGCGCTCAGTGCCGAACAAATCGATCAACTGATTGCCGATGGGCCGCGTGGCAGCAAGGCCGTCCTGCCACGCTTGGCGGCCCGCATCAGTGATCATCGCAAGCTTTTTGCGACCATCGTCCGGTGATGAGGCAAGCGTGATATAGCCCTTTCTTTCCAGTTTGTTCAGTGTTGCGCTCATCGAGGACTTTGCCTGCTGAAACGCGCGGGCGAGTTGTGCGGGTTCTTCCTTTTGGCCCCTACGGACGAAATGGTTGAGGACACCGAACTCAGAGACCGAGAGCTGCGGCGCCAGCGCTAAACGGAGTTCGGTCTCCACCAGTTGATGGATGATCCCAATCTCCGTGAGCGCCGTCCGCACAACATCAAAATCACTCAGATCGCCTTCTGCCATTAGGCTCCTTCTAATTTGGCCTTAAGCGGCCAACGCGGAGCCGGATTCGCGTCCGGTGCATAGCCGATGCGCACCAGCATATGGACGATCCCGCTTGGTCTCAAGCGCTCGTGAACCTCCGCATAGAGCGTGCTCATTTCCTCAAACTCCTGCAAGCTCTGACTTAACGGATGGTAGGCGATACCGAGCTCCGTTGCTTTGAGGTGCATACGGAGCCATTGCTCACCCGTGGCAAGCTGGCCCAGCCGCGTGTTTTCTTGAGCGGTGAGGGTTAGGAAACCGCGGGCCGAGTTGACTGATTGCAAATAGCCGTCGCGCGCGGTCGTCCACGCAAAGGAGTTTTCGGTCAACATGGTTTCATGGGTGAGCAGACCGGTCCTTTTCAGGAGCTCGAACATGGCTCCGGTCAGCGAAATACCATCGGGGTTCGCTGCCACTTCAGCGTTACCGATGCGGGTGACATCGACCGTCTCCTTAAACGTCGCATAGGTTGCATGCTCGACCCGCCAGGCTTGGTCGGCGAGCGCCTTGATTGCAGCCACGTTGTCCTGATCGAGGATAAAACCTGGATCCGAGCGATGGACATGGGTGATCTGACCGGCCTTGACGATGTCGTTCACATCATCGTGGTTAAGCTCGTCCTCAGTAAACGGAACACGGTTGGTGTGCCGGGAAAGAACGTTCTTCAACAGAGGATCCACCTTGCCTCTGTTCTGGCGAATGGTGAGATGCGCAATGGGGCGTTGGTCGAGCGAGTTGATGTTTGCTCCTTGCGGAAACGGTTCGATCTCAACGCCGTACCCTGCCGCCTCCGCCGCCATGCGGAAAAGAGCGATCATCGCGCCGAATCCGATCGTGATCTGCCGATCATAGGGATCTGTCTCGGGAAGGCGCCGCTCAAGATCGCAATGCACCACCACCTGGTCGTCGCCCTTCAGGGTGAAACGCCAAGGCTGCTTATTGTGCGGGTTCGGTGCCAAGATCGCATAGGCGAGCGCATCAAGCCGAGGATCGCCAAAGCTGCTGCCCGCTTGTCGCCATGGGGCGGTCGCTTGTTCCGTCTCGGGGCCTCGCAGATAGACATAACCGCCGCCGCCGACGGCGCCGATGACGAGGGCTGATGCCCCGCCAACCCGCAAAAACTGCCTACGATCCATGGTGTACCTCGTTCGTTAGCTAACGAACTATATAAGACACTTTCGCCGTTGGCAACATCCCTGCGCCCAGATCAAATCGGCGGAGACGAAGACGTGCCATCCATGAAGGCGGAAAGCGTGGCGGACAAGAAAAAAAATCGCGTAGGCAACTCTTCAGACGCCCTCCACCGTGGACCGGTCCCGCCCCAGCGAGCTTCACGCGCGCTCAAGGCAGCCCAACGTGCTCGTCTAGAAGTGTTGAGGCACGTCTTTCCTGTGATTGCGGGGATGTGTTCGCTCGCTCGATGTTTCGTTTCCGCGTTCTGTCCAACGGGGGTGTGGCAGGAGGAGGCCGTGAACCACGGCACGAGGGCGCAAACTAAAAACGAGTCGGGGGGGGGGCGTCGGAAAGGGATCGGCTGGCTTGCGCTTCGAAGGGAGGGGACGTGACGTCCAGGTGGTGCAAGAAATGACGTGTTGTCGATTGCGTTTTCGAAAGTAACGTTGCATGAAGACAGCGCCAAGGGGTCGTCTTCTTCTTTACGCCCCCCGCCGAAAAGCACGCGGGGTACCAGAGGACGCGAAACCGACCCAAGACCAAAACCCCTCAACAAACTTGCGACTTTGGTGTAGGCGTGGAGGAAGAACAGACCGACACGTCCCGGAGCATTCATCGACGCTTATGTACATGCGTGTGAGGGTGCCTTGAATTCGCCTTGCGGTGTCGGTTCAAAGTGAAGTAGCAGGACTTCAGGCGCACTTTAATTCGAAGCGATCGTTGCTGAACCACGTAGAAGCCTACCATGATCTAGTCACGAAACAGTCGAGGGAATGGGAAACATTTTGTCAAGTCCGTTGTCGAGTTCGCCGCCGCCTACGATGCCACGCACGAGCAGCTGTTGGCAAAACTGGGAAAAGCTAAGGTCGCACGCGGGCGCAGACGTAGACTCGCGGTGCATATCGCTCGACGCTGGCATCTGGTCATCATTCCTCGTTGCGCTCCACGGCTGTGCCTTGTTTGAGGATTCCGCGATGGGCGGTGTAGCACCAGCAGCGGGGTCTGAGATCAAAGAGAAGCATCCTAACAAAACTGCGTGATGCAGCCCTAGTGCTTCACGCGCCATGTTACAATGGTGTGATGTTTACTCTTCATGCAAAACTTTGTACGCCCGCTTCGTAGGGTGTGGGTGACGTGTAGTATACGCCACAGAGGAAGAAAAAAACGACGTTGACCAGAGGCCATCAGGCGCAAGGGAGAGGAACGGCAACGCTGGGAACAACCAGTAACTAACCAACCGCAACAGACTAAGCGCCTCGGTGCTTTGTTGGTGTGGACACACATACTCATCACATGCATTGGAGGTGGACGAAAAAAAAGCACCATCAAACACCTAGCAACAGCACCGGCAACACCACATCGAATACATGACGCCGGGAGATGTCCTCGCTTCATGCCGCACAACCGGCATCGCAATACCTGACTCGAACTTTCGCCAGTCACGGCGGCAGGCATTGACCCGCTTCGATACTGCCTTACCCTGAATCGGCTGTCGCCGTGATTCTGCCACAAGCTCACCTCTCTGCCAACTACACGGGGGACTACTGTCCGTGGGAGAGTGACGACGGCACACACACGCGCCAACGATAAAAAGGCAGGGGCTGAAGCAACCGGGCTTGATCGCGAAAGAAAAACCGTCACCGCGCAAAAGAAGAACAAGAACAAGAAGAAGAAAAGAAGAAAAAAGCCGAAACGGAACGAGGCGCAAAAAAAAGCCAGAAGAGAGAGTAAAGAAAAGGGAGGCTGCGTCGCCTGTTTTCTTTCAGCGCTCGCCGCTGCTGTTGGCGCAGACACTCAACGCTCGAGAATCTTTTTACAGGTACAGGTCGGTCGGTGCTACGAGGGGCACGTCTTTGCCGTCAACCGACACCCATCAAGGAAGAAGGATGGATGATCGTCTATTTCTCACACCAACGGAGCACCTTTAGCTCTGAGCTGTTGGCACCAGACCTTTCCGAGACTGTTCACCAATCCCCGGCCCGGCCCTCTGCACAACGGTACAGCAGTACTCGGCCCTTCGCCGACCGACCCAGCGGAAAATTCGCGAGCCTGATGCAGTATGAACGTCGCTGGCGATGATAGTGACACCGCTCTCGGAACACTGCTACACGAGACCATGGCC
>JBCCBY010000148.1:0-7577 GCA_039033795.1 Pseudomonadota bacterium
CGGTCAAGGCTTTTGATCAGCTCATCTTTCGGCTTCACCGTCACCACCTCTCCGCGGTGAATGATACCAATCGTGTCACAAAGCTCTTGTGCCTCTTCCAGATAATGCGTGGTCAGAATAACAGTGACGCCGCGAGCGTGCATCTCCATGACCTGATCCCAAAGTTGCCGACGGAGCTCGATATCAACCCCTGCTGTGGGCTCATCAAGGATGAGGACCGGGGGGTCGTGCACCATCGCTTTGGCAACGAGCAGCCGGCGTTTCATACCGCCCGATAACGTGCGGACATAGGCGTCGGCCTTGTCCTCAAGCCCCAGGCTTTGCAGAATTTCCATCGTCCGGCGCTTGGCTGTGGGCACCCCGTAAAGACCCGCCTGGATCTCCAGACCCTCTTTTGGGGTGAAGAACACATCCGCTGAGATCTCTTGCGGAACCACGCCGATCGACGCGCGGGACTGCCGCGGGTTTTTGTCGATATCAAAGCCCCAGATCTTGGCCGTGCCGCGCGATTTGGTGACCAGGCCCGCCAGAATATTGATGAACGTCGACTTGCCCGCTCCATTTGGTCCAAGAAGACCAAAGATCGAACCGCGCGGAACATCAAGGTCGATGCCCTTAAGGGCCTCTTTCTGGGGCTGGCCCTTTGTGCCCTTGTAGACTTTGGTGAGACCTCGGGCAGAAATGGCGGCATCGGTGGAGGTCAAAGGCGCGACAGCGCGTGCATCATCAGGCATAGGCCCTGACTTCCTCTCGCTTGATCCGGTGGTCAATGTCCCGTTGTGACTTCCCTTGCCAAGGGTGGGAACCGCGAGGCATAAAAAGCCCATGGTGACACAGCTTCCCGCCCATAAAGAACGCCGCGATCTTGATCAGATTTTGCGAGAGATCGTCCACAATCCTGATGCGGTTGAGATCGTGTTTGTCGACAAACGGCGCCAAGCGTGCATGGGCCCCGGCGGTCCTCTTGGCCATCCATTGGTCTATTACACCATCGGCGAAAAGGGCTATGCGGAGTGCATGTATTGTGACCGCGTGTTTGTTTACGACGAAGATCGCGCGGGGGAGACGTTGACCCAAGTCTAACGTGCTCGAAGGATTTCGTCGCGCAAAGAACCGGGCCGCCGACGGTGAAACTGGCGCATCACCCCGAAAAAAATCAGCGCCCAAAAAAGCAGCAAGCTGAAGAAGAAGAAAAAGCCGCCCCAGCCTTGTAGGATGTATTGCAGGGCATCGAGGTCGGCCTCACGCACCAGCTTGATCCCATCGGCGGTGAGTTTCAGCTGTTGCGCTGCGGCCGCCGGCTGCGGGATGATCCCCGTCACCTCCATGAGCCGGATGGTGAGGGTGGTGGCCCCTAAGATGATCGGCACGAAGAGGAGAAAAACGCTGGCTGCCACCAAGATATAGCTCGGTGCGCGCGGTGTGACGACCCGGGCATAGATCGATGTGAAGCGGGCAAGGTCGAGCCCCTCGATCAAGTCAGGATCTTGGCGGCCGAGCCGTTCAAACTCAAAGGACGCACCGGCCGCGGCGTCGTCATCGACCCGTTTCCGCCACAGCCTGTAAAGCGCGAACCAGCCGCCCATGACGGCCGCCGCCACCAAATAGTAAATCACCAAACCCATATTACGGGTCTTAGGGCCTCGAACGGCGCTCGTCACGCTGTCTTGGTGGATGGATCAGGGTGACCAGGACGAAACTCAAAATCATCAAGAGAAACCAGGCGGGAAATTTTGCCCAGCTCACGATCGTCCACCCATTGACTTGTTCTGGATAAATCCAGGCCCCCGCGAGCGTTCCGATGTTTTCGGCCAAGAAGATGAAAAGGGCGACCAGCACAAAACCGAGAAGCATCGGCATCTGGTGGTCCCATCTCCACACCCGGTAGTGGACCATCGTTCGCCCAAAAAGCAACGCCGTCGCCGCGATCAATCCGTAACGAATATCGATCGTATAATGATGGGTGAAGAAATTGATATATATGATGCACGCAAGCAGCACCGTCCAGCGTCGACGGGGATAGCCGCTGAACTGGAAGGAAAACACCCGAAAGACCCGCGCCAGATAAGATCCGACTGCTGCGTACATAAACCCAGAGAAAAGCGGCACTTGGCCAAGGCGGATTAGTCCTTCATCGGTGTACGCCCAACTGCCTTGGCCGGTTTTGAAGACCTCCATCGCGGTGCCCGTGACATGGAACACGAGAATAACCACCGCCTCATCGGGCCGCTCCAGCTTTGTGACCAAAAAAAGAATCTGGATGCAGATGGCATAGATGAGGAGGGCATCGTACCGTTTGAGCGCGAACCCATCGGGCCAATAGAGGCCAGTCACGATGATACCCAGCAAAAGCAGTCCGCCAAAGAGACACGCCCATGCTTGTTTTGTTCCAAAGACAAGGAACTCAGTCAACGCATCACTGATTGGTTGGCCGAACAAGGCCGCCATGCGCCGCTCTAGATACGGGAGAAGGCGATCAAGGACCTCATCAACCCTTGATCGCGTGCTTTCCCCACTATCGCCCATGCGGATCAACCGCGATGGATCAAAACGGTAGGAGGTCCCATCCGCCCATCACCACAACCAGCGCTGCGCTGCTGAGACCTGTCAACAGAAAGCCAACGAACGTCCCCGTCCGCATCGGCTCCCTTAGTCGTGCCATCAAAGTCCTGATCGCCAGGCCGACACCAGCAACCCCGCCGAGGACGACAAACCACGCACCGGTAGCACCGGGCTGGGCGACCCCAGCGGCGAGACTCGTTGTGGTGACGTCAGCCGCAACCGCCGCCCCCGCACCGATCAGCGCCAGGCCTCCTGCGGTGAGAAGCGCGGTGGTGAAGCCAAAAGCTCTGGTCAGCGTGTCGCCAGGGGCAAGGCCTGCGGCGCCGCTTCCCGCGAGGCGCCGCGCTGCGAAACCAGCTGGCATCAAAATCAAGGTGAGGAGGCTTGATAAGGCGGCCGCCCCAACCACGACGGCAGGCGCAATGAGCGCTTGAGGTTTGTCAGTGGCGATGAGACCAGCTGCTCTGATCGGTGCTTTGCTCGTCAGGTAGGAGAGGAATTTCGGTGGTTCCACGCCTTCCTCAAAACACGTCATATCAAGCGACGAGAGATCCTGGTTCGGATCATCAAAAAACGCTCCCAGCACCTGGCCCGAGCATTCCGACATCGAACGGGTTGGGCCGTGGCCTGCATAAGGCACGACGACATAGCGGTTGTTAGAAAAACCAGGAACAATGCGGTCAGCCAGTGGTGGCGGCGTCACGGGGTCCCAATCCCCATTGATAATCAATGTGGGAATGTCGGTTTGGACGAGTTGATAGTCTGAACGATCTTGCAACGGAACGCCGCCGTCGACACAAGCCTGCGCGATTGCAGCAAGTCCTTCGGGCGTGCTCAGCCGACCAGCATAGAGCGGGAAGGAGGTTGCATCTTCTTCAGCCTCTGCGGCTGCTTGCGCAGAGTATCCATCGTTACACTGAATGGCTTGACTCATGCCTTGGGAGATGCCGCCAAACGGGCCGCTCGCTGCCAGGGCTGCGATCTTCCCCAGGAGTTCTTCGTCGCCATCTTCGAAATAGGTGAGTGCTTGGTCCATGGTTGCGGGGATCGCTGGGTGCTGGCTTTGCTCATAAAGAAAGAAGAAGGCGAGAAATCCCGCGACTTCGCCGCCAATGACCACCTCGCCGGAGGGAAAAATCTCTGAGTCGTTTGTCTTCAGCGTCAACGGCTCTTGTTCAACAATAGCCGCCAAGCGCTCTTCCAAGCCCTTGCAGTGGGGATTGTTGATCTCGGCGCAACGCGCAAAGACGTTGCCCAGAGCGCGATCGACATGACGGTAGATCTGTTGCAGCCCGCCAAGGTCGTTGGGGACGATCGCATCGATCACCAGTCCTTTAATGCCGTCAGGGTCCACTTGGGTTAGCATCTGCCCAAGATGCGATCCGTAGGAAATGCCCCAGACGTTCCAGCTGTCAAAACCAAGCGCTTGGCGAAGCGCGCGAACATCACGCGCATTCTCCACCGTGTTGTAGGCGGTCACATCGACACCGCGCGCACTGGCTGATCGGAAGCATTCCTTGATCAGCTCCGCCTGCTGAAGTTCCCCTTCATACGTGGTGGTGCCGGTGCTAAGCTCACGCTTAACTGCACTGAAGAACGGGCAAAAATCGCCGCTTTCTGCGATGCCCCGTTGTTGAAGCACATAGAGGTCACGTTCTTTGACAAGGTCATGGTCGAGGAACCGCTGCACATAGCTTTGGATCGAGACCCCCGGTCCGCCGGTGAGGTAGGCGATAGGATCATCTTTATACTGTAGATCTTCATCGTCGTCGGCCTCAAAACTGTCGAGGCTGGTTTTCGCGTGGATCTTCGCGAACAGCAGGCGAATGGTGCGGCTACCGGGATCTTCGCGGTTCTCGGGAACCTCAATGAAGCCGCATGTCACCGCGCCTGGGTCATAGCCGAGAGCGGATTTGAAGGGGCAGATGACGCTGATCGGATCACTGACGGTCTCATTGAAATAGGGCTCTTCTTCAACGAACGCCGCGATCATCTCTGCGCTTTCGTCTTCGATAACGGCGGTTACCGCGTCGCCATCAGCCAAGTTATCTGTTTGGGCCCACGCGAACCCAAATGCGCAGATCATCATGGCTGCGAGGTTTGTTTTGATCATAGCCCCATTCTCCTACCCGGACAGGTGAACTCTAGGTCCATCACGCTGAACAGACAACGATTATCGATAAAGTTATGCGGGCCCAGCCCGAAAGTTCTGCAACGCGGATTGGATCGCATCGGCCAGTTCCTTGCGCTCTTGCGGCGCGAGAAAACTGCCAAGGACAAGTGTCTTGCCCTTTTCGATGAGCTTGAGCTGGGTTGTGTGCTCCACCGGGTCATCGATCAAAACGTGCGTCCAATAGGGCGAGAGTTTCCAACGCGTCTCGTGGCCAGAGGGCAGGACGCGGCTGATCCACAGGGCGTCGTCTGTCAACATCACCCGTTCGTGCCGCCGGGCCTGTGCATAAGAGGCCTTGAACGCGGCCCAAACGATCACAATGTCAACGCCGCAGAAAAACGCCACCGGCCATGCGCCTAAGGTGAAATAAATCAGCGCATTCATCAGGTTAACACCGATCACCACAGCCAAAACGCGACGGAAACCGTCCGCTGACAGGGATCTGTTGGGAAACAAGAGCGCGTGAAAACGAAAATCATCGTCCGCAGCGACGGGGTCTGGCCCCATCGGCGTGACCTTGCCCACACATGTGGGCTGCATTGTTTCGACAACCGTCTTCGCCACCATCATGCGACAATTCTCGGCATAAGGGCGCTAAAGCAACGTTACGTGGTGTCGCGTGCTGATATGAGCAGATTTTTCATGAGAATGCGCCTATTTATGCGGCTCATGTTCTTGTCTTACAGGGGAAAGAGCGATGCATGCCGAACACGACACCGCGTTGGGGGATCAGCAATTTATTGATCTGATCGGTGAGGATACCGACGTTGTCGTGAGCATGGTTCGGAACAGCCGCGACTGTTTCAAATTGCTCTCAGCTGACGGCTACCTGTTGTTCATGAACGCCCGCGGCATTGGCATCATGGAAATCGACGATGTCGAGCAAGTGATGAACCGCCGTTGGTCGTCCCTTTGGCCAAGCGGGCAACAGGACCTCATCGATCAGGCTGTGGCGAAAGCGGCGCGCGGCGAGCCGGTGCGTTTTGAGGGTCGATGCCCAACAGCCAAGGGGCACGATGCCTATTGGGAAGTGACCGTAACGCCTGTGACCCATAAGGACGGAGAGATCGTTCAGCTCTTGGCTGTGTCGCGCGATATCACCCAGCGGATTGCGCTTGAGGAACAGGTGCGCGCCTTTGAGGCTGAGATTGAACGGCTGTTGGCGCGGGAACGGGCGGGTTCCCTGGTCGATAGCAAAGACGAATGCCTCGACTTATCAGTCGCTCGGGTCTGATTCCATTTGACTGATGACCCATCGAACCCTTTCGTCTACTGATGTCTTAGGAAGATCAGCCAGCTGATAGCCCAGCTCCTTGTAAGCTGATGCAAGCCGGATGGCCTCGTCCTTCGCCGCACCGAAATCATGCCGGCGTTCTTGGTCTTGGCGGAAGATCGCCCTCCACGGTGGAGCGAACACAACACGCCGGTAAAAGGTGGGCGTGTTGTTGAGCGTGGTGCTTAATGGGGGTCCTCCCGCAAAAGCGAGCGTTGCGGCCGCGTCGATGAGGCCGCGATCAAAAAAGACCCATCCCGATGATCGCCTTTCCCTCTCCATATCATCGATGCACATCGCGACCGCTGCTTTGGCAAAGCCCATGAGATCTTTATACGGATTTGCTTTGCCGCTTTGGATCAAGCGCCGCCCAGGCTCGTTGACCACCCGATGGCCGCGTTGGTGAAGCGCCTTGAGAAGGGTCGACTTTCCCCCGCCTGAGCAACCGGTGATGATGACGAAGCGTTGGCTGGTGCTGTCCATGGTGTGCCTAGACAATTCCTTACGGCCCGTTCTACGTGCTCGCTATGCCTAGGCCGATGAGCAAAGCGAGCATCGACGAGTTCTTCCGTCGGCTTGAGGAAAAAACGCCCGAGCCTGAGACGGAGCTGAACTATAATTCGCCCTATGAGTTGTTGGTCGCTGTCACCCTTTCGGCTCAGGCGACGGACGTCTCGGTGAACGCGGCCACAAAGAAGCTCTTTCCGGTGGCCAACACGCCCGATGCGATGGTGGCTTTAGGACCCGACGGGCTCGCTGAGTACATAAAAACGATTGGCCTTTGGCGCAACAAGGCGAAGAATGTCATCGCCCTCAGCCAGCTGGTCTTGACCGAGCATGGCGGCGACGTGCCGCAAACGCGTGAAGCCTTGCAGGCGCTACCTGGAGTTGGCCGAAAAACCGCCGATGTCGTGCTCAATGTCGCTTTTGGTCAACCGACGATCGCGGTCGACACCCATATCTTTAGGGTCTCCAACAGGACAGGGCTCGCATCTGGCAAAACGGCTGATCAGGTCGCGGACAAGCTACCAAAACGCATACCGGGGCCTTATCTTCAGCATGCCCATCATTGGCTGATCCTTCACGGCCGCTATATCTGTAAAGCCCGAACCCCCGAGTGCTGGCACTGCAATGTTGACGATTTGTGCGGCTTCAAGCCCAAAACACCGTCTCCTGAGGAGCGAGCTGTTGCAGAACGTGCTAAAAAGCCGGCGCCCAAAAAGCCGCTCAAACGCAAAGCGAAGGCATGACGCACGACACCATCATCACCGCTCTCGACCTGCCCACCGTCGCTGACGCAGAGGCCCTCGCGCACAAAATCGGTGACGCGGGCACCTTTTACAAGATCGGGTATCAGCTCTTTCCCTTGGGCGGGTATGACTTGGCCAGGCGGTTATCCGCCCAAGGAAAGAAAGTCTTTATCGACGCGAAGCTCCTTGATATTGGCGTGACCGTCGAGAAGGGTGTACGGAGTTTGGTCAGCTTGTGCGCTGATTTTCTGACGGTGCATGCCGATACCGATGCGATCAGCGGGGCGGTTCAAGGGCGGGCTGATGACGAACGCCTAAA
>JBCCBY010000149.1:0-7534 GCA_039033795.1 Pseudomonadota bacterium
ACAGCCACGCGCGATGTGTTGCTGCCCGCCGAGGCGTCCTTAGGCATGGAAGGCTGGGTGACCAACCTCTCCCGCGCGGAGGTCGACAGCGGCCACTGGATGACGTGGGAAGCACCCGACGAGGCCAACGCCGCTCTTCTTGGCTGGCTGCGCAAAACAGGACTTCTTGGTTCTTGATGCGACGGCGTGCGGGCCCTTACTGCACCCGCGCCGCGGCTTTCCATTGATGCGCAGGCCGGAACCTGCGATGGCGCATCAACCACCGGCTTAGCCGACAGAAGAAGGACCACCATCCATGGCTGATAAACCAGAGCGCATCACCATCCTCGCCCGCGAATTCAGCGCTGCCGCGCTTGAGTTTCATCGCGGGAACATGGCGCAAAAGGGCTATGTTATGGAGGGTTCGATCACGCCGCGGAATTTCCAAATGATCGAAGGGCAAGAGCAACCAAAGGATCTTTTTGAGGGCGATGTGTTGTTCGCCGTCACCTTCCGCCTGCGCGACGAAAGCGATAGCTGAGCGCCGACGTGCGGCTTGATCCTTTCAGGCCGCACAGATTCTTGGTAGGCTACAAACAGGGCTCGCAAGGTCGGGGACGGAAACGATGAACATCAAACTCATTTTAACGGCCAGTGGCGCTGCTCTTTTGGCCGCTTGTGCCTCGTCGACGGACACGATCGAGAAGCGCTTGATCAATATCGGTCTCGACGACCGCCTTTCAGGATGCGTGGCCGACGATCTTGAAGGCCGCTTGGATCGGGGTCAGTTGTCCGATTTCGCCAGCTTCTTGACCACGGTCGATCGCGCCGAAACACCCCGTCAGGCGATTGGCTCACTCCGCCAGATCGACGATCCGGTGATCGGCAGCGCCGTCGCCGCGGCCGGTGTCGCTTGTATTCTTCCTGGCTAGACCTTGACCTACATCGGAGATGTCAGTTCCGGGTTTGAACCTGTCAGCGCGGCACTCGAAGCGAGCATCGCCAACGGCGAGGATCTTGGCGCCAATGTCGCCCTGGTGATCGACGGTGAAGCGGTGGTGGACATTGCCGCTGGCTTTCAAGATCGCGCCAAAACGCTTCCCTTCACGCCCAAAACCCTCGCTTCGGTCTATTCGTCGGGAAAGGCCGTTTGCGCAGCGCTGGTCGCCTGGTGCGTGTCCGAAGACCTTCTTCGCTATGACCAGACGGTGGCATCGATATGGCCCGCATTCGGCGAAGCAGGCAAAAGCGAGATCACCGTCGCGCAAGCCATGTCGCATCAAGCGGGCTTGGCAGGCTTTGTTGAACCGATCGAGCCGTCGCTCTGGCTTGACTGGGACTCAGTGTGCGCAGCAATCGCAAGCCTAGAGCCCCTATGGGAGCCTGGATCGTCGAGCGGTTATCATCCGCAGACATATGGTTTCATCGTCGGAGAAATTCTCAAGCGTTGCACGGGTAAAAGCGTTGGTGCCCTTTTGCGCGGTCTCACCCGCGATGTGATGTGCGGTCTTTCCCTTTCCGAGGCGACGCGCGTCTCGCCGATGGTGAAACCCAAACGGGCGCCTGATTTGGGACCGATCACGCCGATCAAAAAAGCAGCTTTCCTTGAGCCTTGGTCAGCGCCAAGCGGGGTGTCACGTCAGGAGTGGATCGCCGCAGAAATCCCTGCCTCCAACATGCACGCGTCTGCGAGGGGGTTGGCTGATCTCATGCAATTGCTCGCAACGGGTCGCTACAACGACCTGTCGGTAAGCGATCGAGCGCGCGAAGAGGCTTGGAAAGAACGCATCGCTGGACCAGATCTCGTCTTGCCCATTGATGTGTCCTGGGCTGCCGGTGTGATGCGTGAAAACGGCGAGATCTTTGGCGGACCAGCCACAGTTATCGGGCATTATGGCTTTGGCGGTTCATGCGTCCTCGCCGATCCTGCTCGAGGGCTTTCCTTCGCCTATGTTCCAAACCAACAGTCGCCTGACCTCGTGGCCGATCGCCGGGCCACGCGCCTTGTGCGCGCGATCTACGAGGCGTTGGGTTAAACGACCGGTCTGTCACTGGACCACACCGGCCTTTCACGCCTATTGTGGTCTTTGAGCCTTGGGGACTCTTGCTCGATGATCATCGCTTTTATCGCCCTTCTCTCTTCCACCTCGGTGAGTGCCGACGCAGAGGCCTTCGATGCGTTTCGGCAATCGTTTAGAGCCGAAGCCCTCCGTGCGGGGATCGATGCTGATGTTTATGATCAAGAAATGGCGACCGCTGAGCCGTTGTCGATCGTGCTCGAACGCGACGGCAACCAACCGGAGTTTTCCCGTCCGATTTGGAGCTACCTTGATAGCGCTGTCTCTGATCGCAGAATCGCGGATGGCCGAACCGCTGTGTCGGACGCACGCGTGACCTTAGAAGTCATCGCCGATGAGTATGGTGTCGACTCGGAGATCATCGCCGCCATCTGGGGCCTCGAATCGAATTACGGAACCATTCTGGGTACACATGATATTGTTTCAGCGCTCGCGACGCTGGGCTACACAGGACGGCGCCAGTCTTTTGGCCGAGAGCAGCTGATCGCGGCGCTTCAAATCCTCAACGCCTCCTACGCCGACCGCTCCCAGCTCAAAGGGTCTTGGGCAGGCGCCATGGGCCAAACCCAATTTATTCCGACCACTTACCTCGCCTATGCGGTGGACCATAATCAGGATGGCAAACGTGATCTCTGGGGCGACCTTGAGGATGTTTTTGCATCGACGGCCAATTACCTCAAAAAATCTGGGTACCAGGACGGCGAACCCTGGGGTATCGAAGTGACGCTGCCTGATGATTTTAACTATGCACTGTCTGACGGACGCAGGCAGAGTGTCGTTGAATGGATTTTGGCTGGTGTACGCGGTGCCGACGCCGCACTCCCTGATGAAGTTGACCTCGATGCGTCGGCAAAGCTCTTGGTGCCCGCGGGTGCACGGGGTCCTGCGTTCCTAACCTTCAAAAACTACGACACGATTCTCGCCTATAATCGGTCCACAGCTTACGCCCTCGGCGTCGCGCTGCTCAGCGAGAGGCTTGCCGGTGCCGACCAGGGACTGATGCAAAGCTGGCCGCGGGATGATCGTCCGCTCAGCCGTGATGAACGAAAAGAGCTGCAGCGCGCGCTCGCCGATCAAGGTTATACCGTGGGTCCAATTGATGGTATCATCGGCGCCCAGACGAGGAGAGCCTTACGAGCATGGCAGGCTTCTAATAATCTACCTGCTGATGGTTATGCTTCGGCATTCGTGCTCGACCAACTGGCGGCCGAGTGACACGACTGCCAGAGCCGGACCTGGAGGCCGACCGCGGAACACTTCGATCCCGCGACTTTGATGACATTTACTACTCACCCGATGATGGCTTGTCAGAGACTGAGCATGTCTTCATCAACGGCAACGACCTCAAAAAACGCCTTGGCCAGCAGGAGACAGATCGACCTTTCGTTATCGGTGAGCTCGGGTTCGGCACAGGGCTCAACGTTCTTGCTGCTTGCAGGTGTTTTGAGAAGAACGGGCACGGCTCGCTCAACCTTTGGTCCGTTGAGGGTTTTCCCCTTAGCCAAAAGGCACTGGCTGAGGCCCTGTCCTCCATCGCCGAACGCTGGCCAGCGATTGCGCCTTGGGCTGAACAGTTGGCCGCGGTCTATCCAAACCCAGCCCCTGGCCAAACCCAAGTATCGCTAGGTCCGCGCATCACGCTGACGCTGGCATTCGGTGATGTGCGCGAATGCCTCATCAATGCGGACTTCCGCGCCAACGCCTGGTTCCTTGACGGCTTTGCCCCATCCCGCAATCCTGCGATGTGGGCTGATGATGTGATAGGCCAAGTTGGCCGCCTTACCAAAAGTGGAGGAACAGCGGCCACCTTCTCGGTTGCGTCGGGCGTTCGCGATGCTCTTCAAAAAGCAGGTTTCGCGTGGGAAAAAGCACCAGGGTTTGGTCGCAAGAAGCATATGCTCCGTGCCCGCCTCGAAAAGAAGATGACACGTTCCCCGGAGGCACCCTGGTACGCCCGCCCAACACCTTGCCGCAGCGGTGAGATTGCCATTATCGGTGCAGGGATTGCTGGGGCAGCGGTCGCCTATAGTCTTTTTAGAAAAGGGCGCCGGTCCACGGTCTTCGGTGCGGGATCGCGACACAAAGCAGCCTCATCAAATCCTGCCGGCCTCATCATGCCGCGCCTTGACGCCGATGATACGCCTGCGGCGCGGTTTTATCGTGATGCATTCCTCGAGGCGGTGAAGACTTATTCTTCTTTGCGCCGCAAGGCCTTTACACCATGCGGGGGGTCGACAACCGCCGAGAGGAGCCGGTTTGTCCAAATTCAAAACCTTGGTTTGTGGCCGGATGGTTTGATGTCATGGGACGGCGATAGGGTGTGGATTTCCCAAGCTGGAACCCTCGACCCCAGCTGTGCGGTGGATGATCTGCTTGCGCGTGTCAGTCTTATTGAAAAAGACGCTTGCAGAATCACGCAAACCGACGGCGGATGGATGGTCCAAACCGCGGGGGAAACCAATCACCCAGGCCCCTTTGCCGCGATCGTTCTTGCCACCGGTGCAATACAAGATCTTTGGCCTGACGCTCCCATAACACCCTCTTTAGGCCAACTTGATGTTTTTGACGGTGCGCCCCCAGCCTGCATCATGACCGACGGTCATTACGTGGCACCGCTCGGCAGCAAGGTTTTGGCCGGCGCAACCTACGCTCCCTTTCAAGGTGGACCCGTCGCTCCGACCCATGACAACAGTGAGGCCAATCGAAGGGCTGCTCGGTCGCTTTTGGGGTTTGAACCAGGAGCGTCCGTTGCGTCGCGCGCGGCTCTCCGCGCCACCACACCGGATCGGCATCCGATCGTTGGGCCGCTCTACGATAAAGAAGCAGCCATCAACGCCTATCAAGGTCTCTCCAAGGGACGCAAAATGGACTATCCGCCTGCGCCCTATCAGGCAGGTCTCTACGCGTTCACCGGGCTCGGCTCACGGGGCCTCGTCACAGCACCACTTCTTGGTGCTCATCTTGCTGCGATGATCACGGATCATGTATCCCCGCTTCCATCAGACATCGCGGCGTTGGTTCACCCGGGGCGGTTTTTGATCAGGGATCTCAAGCGCGGGAAGATCAGTCCTTGACCACACAGGTATCGTAACCCTCTGCCTTCACCACGCGCACTCGGCTTTGAATCTGCCGGCTACGGCGCCGAACATAGGGGCCAGGCGGGTCCACCCGCCATTTGTTCGGACTGGGAAGAACAGCTGCGAGCAAAGCCGCCTCATAGCGCGTCAGGTCTTTGGCGCTTTTGCCAAACCGGGCTTGCGCGGCGGCCTCGGCACCAAAAAGACCATCCCCCCACTCAGCAACATTGAGGTAGATCTCCATGATGCGGCGTTTGGGATAGAGCGCCTCCATAGCCACCGTGAAACCAGCCTCAGCGCCTTTTCGAACAGGGCCTCGACCCGGCCAAAGAAAAGCATTTTTTGCCGTCTGTTGCGTGATGGTTGAGGCGCCGCGCAAGCGACCGCCATTTTGCGCCTCTTCGAGCGCAGCTTTGATCTCGCCAAAATCAAATCCAAAGTGGCGGCAAAATTTTGTGTCTTCCGCAGCGATCACAGCACGGACGAGATGGGGAGAAATATCGTCATAGGCGACCCATTCGTGCTGAACCTCTTCGCCTTGAAGGTGTCGCCATCCCATCAGCGTGGTTCCCTCCACAGGGACAAAGCGGTAAAGCAGCACAAACGCTATGCTCAGCATGAGGATTGCTAGTGCAAGCCTCAGTGTCCAGAGGATGCCGCGCAGGACAATCACGCCGCGTCCACCACCCCAGGCGTGCCAGACACACCTTGAGGGCTCTCAAGCCACGCCTCGCAACAGGCTTTGGCCAGCGTTCTCACCCGCAGAATATAACTCTGTCGTTCGGCGACCGAGATCACGCCGCGGGCATCAAGCAGATTGAAAAGATGTGACGCTTTAATGCACTGTTCGTAGGCAGGTAGAGCCAGTCTCGGCGCATCATCCTTTAAAAGTGCAGCACACGCCTCTTCGGCTTCCACGAACTGTCGGAACAAAACGTCTGTGTTGGCGCGATCGAAATTATAGGCGGAAAACTCCACCTCCTGCTGATGGAAAACATCACCATAGGTGAAAGGCGAGCCATCAGGTTTCCTCCCACCAAAAATAAGATCGTAGCCGTTATCGACCCCTTGCACAAAGGTCGCAAGGCGCTCCAGCCCATAGGTGAGTTCCCCGGTCACAGGTTTGCAATCGAGACCACCGACCTGTTGGAAATAGGTGAATTGGGTGACCTCCATACCATCACACCAAACCTCCCACCCAAGACCCCACGCGCCGAGGGTTGGGCTTTCCCAATCATCCTCGATAAATCGGACATCATGTTTGGTTCGATCGATGCCGATCGCGTCGAGACTGCCCAGGTAAAGCTCTTGGATGTTCTCAGGGCTGGGTTTGAGAACAACTTGGAACTGATAATAGTGCTGAAACCTGTTGGGGTTGCCACCATACCGGCCATCTGTGGGCCTGCGGCAAGGCTGAACATAAGCTGCATTCCAAGGCTTAGGCCCTAAAGAACGCAGGGTTGTCGCGGGGTGGAAAGTCCCAGCGCCCATCTCGAGATCATAGGGCTGCAGGAGAACGCAACCCCTGTCTGCCCAATAGGACTGAAGTTTGAGGATAAGGCCTTGGAACGACAGGGTTTCAGACACGTTTTGCGCAACTTTCGAACAATCTCACCCTCCCGATGTACCGGCTCTCTCGCGCGCTGCAACAGATTGTGCGCCGAGCCTGTTGCAGATGCGTTGACCGTGGCCGCTCCGGCTTGCCGCACTGATCGGCACGCCCTAGGCGTTGGGGCATGGACGCTCCTCGCATCATCAACGGTCTTGGCGATATTGCCGCCGACTATGACGCCCTTCTGTGTGACGCCTGGGGCGTTATTCACAATGGGCGCGAGCTCTACCCTGGTGCTTCCAAGGCTTTGTCTTCATTCAAAGAGCAGTGCGGCCCGGTGATTGTGCTAACCAACGCACCGCGGCTCTCTCATGTCATCCCGGGACAGCTTGATCGGCTGGGGCTGCCGCGCACGGCCTATGACGGGGTGGTGACCTCGGGTGATGCCACGCGAGAAGCTGTGGTGCAGCTGGCGGACAAAAAGTTCTATCGCATTGGTCCTGATAAGGACGATGGCCTTTTTGGCTCGGTCGATATCACCATGACATCGTTTGACGAAGCCGAGGTTATATTCTGTTCAGGTCCCAACAATGATAGCCATGAAACGCCGGAAGACTATCGCGGCCTCTTAAAAGAGGCGGTGGATCGGGGCATGCCCATGGTCTGCGCCAACCCCGACATCGTGGTGAAGTTCGGTGATCGGCTGATCTACTGCGCTGGTGCGCTGGGGCAGCTGCATGAGGAACTGGGCGGCAAAGTGATCTTGGGCGGTAAACCCCACGCACCGATCTACGAGCTGGCCAAAACCCAGATGACAGCGATCAAAGGCGAGGCACCAAAACGGGTGC
>JBCCBY010000150.1:0-7407 GCA_039033795.1 Pseudomonadota bacterium
CTTTGAGCGTTGCATCGATGCGAACACGTCGACAGAGTCGGTGGCGCTCGAATTCGACGTGGATCCAGCGGGGAATGTTGTGAACGTTGAAGTGATCGACTCGTCCGACCGGTGCTTTAATCGGTATGCGGTGCGCGCGGCTGAGCGGTGGAAATATCAGCCCAAGATTGTTGACGGGGAAGCGGTGCCGCGCCGCGGTGTCCGGACGACAATTCGCTTCGAAATTGGCGAAGGATAATTCATGATGTTCCGTCAAAAGATTTTTGGTGTTCGTCGGGCCGGTGTCGCCGCATTGATGCTCTCCGCGATGGCGGTGACAATGACGATGTCTGGACCGTCCGCGCACGCTCAAAACAGCGCACAAGAGGCAGAGGATCGGCGTCGTTCTCGTCAGACCTTGTCGCCCCGGACTGGGACCGCACTTAATGAAGCATTAAACTTTGCGAACGAAGACCCACCTCGTATCCCCGAAGCGATCGAGGCGATCAATCGGGTTCTTTCACGGGATAATTTGCCACCTTATGACCGCGCAACCTCCCTAGAAGTTCGTGGCCAGCTTTATACCGCGTCCGATCGACTGGATTTGGCGCTGAGAGACTATGAGCAAGTGCTCGCGCTCGATGTTCTTCCCAGCAACCGGACCAGCCAGATCCGCCGGAATGTGGCACAGCTTTATTATGTCACGGATCAGTTCCGTCGGGCCATCAACTTCATGGAAGGGTACATCCGTGAAGCGGGCGCTGAGGCGGAGCCGAACGACTTTTTCATCGTTGCCGCATCATATGTTCAGCTTGATGACTATCGTGGTGCACGCGGCCCTGCTGAGCGTGCAGTTCAACTCGACACTGATCGGAAAAAGCAGTTCTACGATCTTTTGAACTTGGTCTACAACGAGCTTAATCTTGATACCCTCCGCGGTCGTCTGCTTGAGACGATGGTGGAGTATTTCCCAAGCGAAGAATCGTACTGGGAACAGCTGGCTGCCTCCTATTCTGCCGCGGGCAGAAACGCCGATGCCCTCGCCGCTCTCGAGGTTGCGTATGCTGCGGGTTTGATCAGCGACGAAGATAAGATCGTCACATTGGCGCAGTTCTACTATGATCAGAACAACCCCTATCGTGGCGCTGTCCTTCTCGAATCGGAAATGAATGCGGGCAATGTTGACCGCGACTTGCAAAATCTTGAGTTGCTCGGGCAGCTCTGGGCGGCCGCTCGGGAGCAGGATAAATCGATCGCGATCCTGACGGAGGCCGCACCCAAACGTGATGATGGTCGGCTCTATTATCAGTTGGGTCAGAGCTATCTGGCCGATGAGCAATACAGTCGTGCGATCAGCAATTTGCGTTCGGCCGTGAGACGCGGCGGCCTGCCCGAACGGGATATCGGCAACGCCCGTGTGCTGATCGGAACGGCGCTTTTCCAACAGGACAGCGAGAGCAAAGAAGCACGGACCGAGGCGCGTGACGAGTTTGTGTTGGCCGCTGAGGTCTCAAGTTCAGCACGGGTTGCTAACTCTTGGATTGAATATATCGACACGATCGAATCGACCCTTGAGCAGCAAGCGGCTGTGGAACTCAGCCAGGCGATTGAGCGTCAAACGCGGCAGATCGAACGCTGTGGTTCCATCATTGACGTGATCGAGCTAGGTGGGCGTACGGACGTTCCTGAAGATGAAATCGCGTCCTGCCGTGCGCTCTTGGCCCGCGTGGACGCTGGCGAGACCGCCAAATCTATGGTGGAAGAGGAACGCGCCGCCGCCGAAGCCGAGGAAAATGGGGAAAGCGAAGAAGAGGCGGGTTAAGCCTTTCCGCATTCTGATTGATCTCTAAGAAGCCGGCTCCCAAATGGGGCCGGTTTTTTACTGCATAGCATCGGGCTGTTGATCTGGGTGCGCTCGTTCGGCTTCGCTTAGCGACTGGACAGCTTGTTCAACCTCAAGAAGACGCGGATAGGGTGACACGTCCAAGCCATAACGGCGTGCGCCGAAGAGCTGTGGGATCAGATAGCACTCAGCGGCCGTCACGTTATCGCCAAGAAGAAAATTGGCCTGCGGAGCAATCGTTTGAGCGAGACGTTCAAGCGCCATGAACCCTTCGCCGATCCAATGCCTTGCCCATCCCTGCACGTTCTCATTGTCATGGCCGAGCGGCTGTTTGAGATAATTCAAGATACGGAGGTTTTGGAGTGGATGCACATCACAGCCGATCAATGCTGCCATCTGACGGACGTTTGCGCGGGCCACGGGTTCATCGGGGAAGAGTGGGGGACCCGGCATCACGTCATCGATATACTCAATGATCGCTGGGCTTTGCGAGATGATGGTGCCGTCATCGAGTTCAAGTGCGGGGACCAGACCTTGTGGGTTAATCTCAAGAAACTCGGGCGCTCGATGCTCGCGTTGCAGAAGATTGACCGGCACAATCTCGATCGTCACGCCCTTAAACGCGAGGGCGAGGCGCACGCGGTACGATGTGCCTGATCGCCAATAGCTATAGAGTCTCATCGTCCTTCTCCTCGAGTTTTCAACGATCGCCGCGGGCGGAATCAAAAAAGGGCGGCCATGCCGCCCTTTGATGTTAGGTGGAGATACCGGGTTTAGTCGAGATCGGGAGCTGGCCCGCCAGCAGCGATCCAGCGGTCGAGCCTTTTCTCAAGCACCTCAATGGGTGCCCCGCCGTCGCGCAACAGCTCATAATGGAAGACGGCAAGATCGAAGTCCTCACCCAGCGTGTCTTCAGCACGCGCACGGAGTTCTTGGACCTTCAGCATGCCTGTTTTATAGGCCAGCGCTTGTCCTGGCCACACGCTATAGCGTTCGATCTCAATGGTCACAGCGGACGGGTCCATGCCCGTGTTGGCGACCATGTAATCAATCGCCTCCTCACGGGTCCATCGTTTGGCGTGGATGCCGCTGTCGACCACCAACCGGACAGCACGAAAGAGCTCATCCCGTAGGCGCCCAAGATTTCCTAGCTGATCATCATCATAGAGACCGATTTCCCAAGCAAAACGCTCCGAATAAAGCGCCCAACCCTCCGCCATGCCCGTCGAGGAGCCAGAAAGCCGGACGATCAAAGGAGTCTCGACCGCCTCAACCCCAAGCGCGATCTGGAAGTGGTGGCCGGGAACACCTTCGTGATAGGTGAGGGTTGGAAGAGAGAAGCGCGGCTGTGTCGCTGTATCCCGCAAATTGATATAATATTGGCCAGGACGTGATCCATCTTCAGACGGACCATTATAATAACCACCGGGCGCGCCTTCTTCAGCATATTCGGGGATGCGGCGTACTTCAAAACCCACTTTAGGCGTCACGAGGAAGAACTCGTCCATCACCGCTTCAGCTTCTTCTGACAGCTCTCGGACATAAGCGAGCAATTCTTCACGCCCTTCCGCAGTGTTCGGAAAAACCTGATCAGGGGACTGCGTCAGGGCGAGCAATCGAGCACCGACGGTGCCTTCGGTCATATCAAGCTCCGTGAAAATGGCTTCCATTTCCGCCTGAATGCGCGCCACCTCCGAAAGGCCGAGCTCGTGAACGCCGTCGCCGTCCAGCTTGTTCTCGCCATTCACCTCGATCAAGGCATCATAGAGCGCCGATCCGCCGGGCAAGTCCCAAAGGCCAGCATCCGGGGTTGCAAGAGGTTGAATGTCTTCCAGCGCCGATGCCAAACCGGCATATGCTGGATAGACGGAGTTCGCGACCGCATCCTTCACATTGGCGACAAGCTCTTCTTCATTATCGAACTCCACCGTGTCCAGAAAATCAGTCAGATGGGTCACCAAAATATTTTCATCCGATGGACCACTGATGAAACCATTGGTGTTGCTGATGGCACCCGCGATGGCAAAGTCTGGCGCGACAACCCCGGCCTCGGCGTTGGTCATCATGATTTCCACCGCACCGGCGAATTGTTCGTCAAAGAGGTTCAGCCTGCTGATGTAAGCGACAGCATCGTCACGGGTGTTGAGCGCGTGGATCGATGTGACGAACTGGGGCATGTTCACATGAACACCGCCGATTTGGGTCACCACGTAAGGGCTCGAAAAGCCTCCAGCGAGGTAATACCCATTCGCATCGGCCACCGCGTAGGCTTCGTTCGCGGCCTCGCTGCCACCCAAGAGCACCTCACGGTACTCCTGCCGCTTTGGCGAGAGCTCTTCTGGGTCAAACGACAGCAGGACCTCTTCGAACCCCTTGCTCATGTCCCGGAACAACATGTGTCCTTCTATACCGGGCGCTGAATAGCGGTCCTTGTAGCGGCCACCGGCGCGTTCTTCATCAACACCAAGTCCGGTTGCGCTCTCTGGCGATGCGTAAAGGAATTCGGTGGTAAAAGCCTCGAGTGCTTCGTCAAAGGCGGTGTTCACATCGATCTTGGGCGCTGGGGCTGGCTCATCGGGCGCCGACGTTTGCTGCCCACAGGCCGCCAAAAGGGCGAGGCTGGCCGCACCTGTGATCAAGGTGCCGCGAAGGGAGTTGCGGTTCATGGGGTATCCTCTCGACATTCGGTGTCAGCGTTTGAGAGCTTTGATCACCGAATTCAAGCGGTTGTCGGCCGAACGGTCGCTTCAATGGGTTGAGGGATTGATTGGTTGTCGGTTGCTCACCATCTCTTTGCCAGACGCTGCCACCATGGGGTGTCTGATTAGAAATCGATGCTCACAATGAGGTCGCATGCAATTTGAAAACTTCACCGACCGCTCGCGCGGCTTAATTCAAGCTGCCCAGACAATCGTTCTGCGCGAGAGCCATCAGCAGCTCACGCCGCTGCATCTTCTCAAAGCCCTGCTCGATGACAGCGAAGGGCTGGCGTCGAACTTGATCCGCCATGCTGGCGGTGATCCCGCCATCGCTCTTGAGCTCGCCGACCAAGGTCTCGCTAAACTTCCGCATGTCGACGGAGAGGGCGCGCAGATTTACCTCGCGCCGGGCACAGGCAAGGTCCTCGCCCGTGCCGAAGACATCGCCAAAAAAGAGGGCGACACCTTCGTGACGGCGGAACGCCTGCTTGTTGCCCTCGCGATGGAGGGTGATGCCAAAAACGCGCTTCAAAAAGCCAAAGCCACGCCCCAGGCCTTGAACAGTGCCATCAATGACGTCCGCAAAGGCCGCACCGCGGATACAGCGCAGGCGGAGCAGGGGTATGACGCACTCAAACGCTACGCCCGCGATCTCACGGAAGCGGCGCGCTCGGGTAAGCTTGATCCGATCATTGGCCGCGACGAAGAAATTCGTCGAACCATGCAGATCCTCTCTCGGCGGACGAAAAACAATCCTGTGCTGATCGGTGAACCCGGTGTCGGCAAAACAGCCATTGCAGAGGGCCTCGCGCTTCGCATCGTTGATGGTGATGTGCCTGAGAGCCTCAAAAACAAACAGCTTTTAAGCCTCGACATGGGCCAGCTTATTGCTGGCGCGAAGTATCGCGGCGAGTTTGAAGAACGCCTCAAGGCGGTCTTGTCCGAGGTTGAAGCGGCCGATGGCGGTGTCATCCTCTTTATCGATGAGATGCACACGCTGGTTGGTGCGGGTAAAGCCGACGGCGCGATGGATGCATCGAACCTTCTCAAGCCAGCGCTGGCACGCGGGGAGCTCCACTGCATCGGCGCCACGACCCTCGATGAATACAGAAAACATGTGGAGAAGGACGCAGCGCTTGCGCGTCGTTTTCAGGCTGTGATGGTCAGTGAACCGACGGTCGAAGACACGGTCTCGATCCTACGCGGATTGAAAGAAAAATATGAGCTGCACCACGGTGTCCGGATTTCCGACGGCGCCATTGTTGCCGCCTCAACGCTCTCCAACCGCTACATCACCGACCGCTTCCTGCCCGACAAGGCGATCGATCTTGTCGACGAAGCGTCTTCCCGGTTGCGGATGGCGGTGGATTCAAAACCCGAAGAGCTTGACGCCCTCGACCGCCAAATCATTCAAATGAAGATCGAGCGCGAGGCTCTGAAGAAGGAAGAGGATGCGGCCTCGCAAGATCGGCTTTTGACACTTGAGGCTGAACTGTCTGATCTTGAACAACAATCTGCGGTCCTGACAGCCCAATGGGAGGGCGAGCGCGCGGCCCTGGCCTCGTCCACGGAGTTCAAAGAACAGCTCGACCGTCTGCGGGTGGAGCTGGCGGACGCTGAACGCACGGGCGATCTCGCCCGCGCGTCCGAGCTCAAATACGGCCGCATCCCCCAAGTGGAAAAACAACTTGAGGAAGCGGTCGCCGCTGATCCCGGGGACCTGGTGCAAGAGGTTGTCGACGCTGAAGCGGTGGCGCATGTCGTCTCGAAATGGACAGGCATTCCCGTCGACAAAATGCTCGAAGGCGAACGCGAGAAGCTTCTCGCCATGGAAGAGCAATTGCACCATCGCGTGATCGGCCAAGATGAGGCAGTGGGTGCTGTCTCAGCGGCCGTGCGACGGGCGAGGGCTGGTCTTCAGGACCCCAATCGTCCGCTCGGATCCTTCCTCTTCCTGGGGCCAACCGGCGTCGGGAAGACCGAGCTGACCAAAGCCCTCGCCCATTTTCTGTTTGATAACGACCAGGCGATCCTGCGCGTCGACATGTCAGAGTTTATGGAGAAACATGCCGTCAGTCGCCTGATTGGTGCGCCCCCCGGCTATGTTGGGTATGATGAAGGCGGCGTGTTAACAGAAGCCGTCCGTCGGCGTCCCTATCAAGTCGTGCTGTTCGACGAAGTCGAAAAGGCGCATCCGGATGTCTTCAATATCCTTCTTCAGGTGCTGGATGAAGGTCGCTTAACCGACAGCCAGGGCCGCACCGTGGATTTCCGCAACACGCTGATCATTCTCACCTCCAATTTGGGGGCTGAGTTTATGGCGCGACTTTCGGACGACGCTGATGTTGATGCGGTGCGTCCCGACGTCATGAATGCTGTACGCGCTGCCTTCCGTCCCGAGTTTCTTAATCGGCTCGATGAGATCATCCTCTTCTCTCGCTTGAAACGTGAGCAGATGGGCGCGATTGTCGATATTCAGATCGGGCGTCTCGAAACGCTGTTAGCCGAGCGAAAAATCACCATCAGCTTGGATGGTCTTGCGCGAGACTGGTTAGCGAACGCTGGCTACGATCCCGCGTTTGGGGCGCGACCGTTAAAACGCGTGGTGCAAAAGGCTGTGCAAGACCCCTTGGCCGAGCTGATCCTGGCAGGAACGGTGAAAGATGGTTCAGAGCTGTTGTTATCGGCGAGCCGTGATGGCCTGACGTTGAACGGCACCCCGCTGAAGGCGCGGGACACGTTCACACTGGGCGAGCAACCGCCGGTTCTTGCGCCCGAGCACCGCCTCTTGAACTAAAGTGTGGGTCGGTGAGTGCACACTTCAGTTCAGAAAACCACCCAAAAACAAAGCCCTGATGTTCGCGCGATTGATTAAAACTCTTCTTA